>DATESM010000146.1:0-3150 GCA_035270805.1 Bacilli bacterium | reverse complement strand
CTGTACATCAATCCAAATTACGTGACCTATTGACGCTCTTTTTGACTTTCTTAAAATTAGGTGCTTTCACCTTTGGTGGAGGCTACGCGATGATTTCTCTCCTTCGTGAGAATGTTGTCGAAAAGAAAAAATGGCTTGACGAGGAAGAAATGCTTGAAATTATCGGCATTGCCGAATCCACACCCGGGCCAATAGCAATCAATATGGCGACGTATATTGGTTACAAAAGAGCAAAGATTCTTGGATCATTTTTAGCCACTCTCGGGGTAGTGCTTCCGTCATTAATTATTATTTTTTCAATATCGCTCTTTTTTGAGGCTTTTTTAAACAATATTTATGTTGTCTATGCTTTCGCCGGCATCAAGGTCGGTGTTGCCATTCTTATTATCAACGCAGGCATAGATATGATTAAGAAAATCGAAAAAAAAGTCTTGCCTATTCTTGTTCTTGTTACCGTCATTATTTTCATGATTTTAATTGAAGTTTTTTCTCTTAGTTTTTCCTCTATTTTTATCATCTTAATCGGTGGTTTTATCGGCATTGTCGCCAACCAAGTCAAACAGGTTAAGGAGAAGCAAAAATGATTTATCTCTACCTCTTCTTTGAATTCTTCGTGATTGGTCTTTTCACCTTTGGTGGAGGATATGCCATGATTCCACTTGTTCGTCAGGTCGTGATTGAACGAGGATGGATGAGTGAGGCATTATTCCTTGATTTTCTAGCTGTTGCCGAGTCGACACCAGGTCCAATCGCCATCAATATGGCAACATTTGTCGGCGCGACACAGGGTGGCGTTCTTGGTAGTCTCGTTGCCACAATCGGTGTCGTCCTCCCTTCGTTTATCATTATCATTCTCATTGCCAGTCTCTTAAAACATTTACTCGAAAACCCCTACGTGAAGTCGTTCTTAAACGGCATTAAACCGGTCATTCTTGGTCTTATTCTCTCGACTGGACTTATATTATTAGCCAAGTCAATTGGTTATAGTGCCCCTAATCACTTTCACTATCAACTCGAAACTATCATTATCATGCTTGTTTTGCTCACCATCTATTTTGGTTATAAATTAGTGTTCAAAAAGAAGATAAACAGCATTCTATTTATCCTTCTATCAGCTTCAACTGGGTTGACGACCTTCATGATTAGTGCGCTAATGAGCTAGAAGTAAGAAAGGGGAATCAATGAGATGATCCCCCTTTTTTTATGATTATTTTCTGATTTGCCGACGCTTTCTAATAAAACCACCACTGAGCGAATTAATATCATTGAGGACAATGACGGCTTCTTCGTTAATTGCTTTAACGCGCGCAGTAATCTTTTCACTGCCATAACGGTTAGCCAGTACCATTAAAATTTTACGCTTTTCATTCCGGCCTTTTGCATCAAGCGTCGTCACACCAAATCCATCTTCGCGAAGCGCAGTAGCGATTTCTTGATAATTTTCAATGTTTGTGATGATTTGAACATTGAGCATACCAAAAGCGAGTTTTTGTTCAATAAAGCTCCCAAGATACACTCCGGCAGCAAAGCCGATGGAGTAAGCAATTCCCTTTAGAGGATCTTCTGCTAGACCGGTGATGACGCGCGAAGCGAGGAAGACCCAAAGCAAGATTTCAAAAATGGCAAGGATTGCCGCAAACTGACGGTAACCCTTGACGACAAGAATTGATCTTACAGTACCGATTGAGACCTCAATAATCTTAAAAAAGATGATTAAAACAACTTCAATAATAATACCCCAAACACCGAGTGTTGCTAATTGATCCCAAAACATAATGACGTCCTCCACTTCGCTTTAATACCACTATTCATTATAAGGAAAAAATAAAATATTCATAGTAAAACTGAAAAGGAAGACAAACAAAAAGAGTGGGTTATAGTCCCACTCCTACCAATACGATTTTTAAGGTTGTTGTCTCGATGTCAGTGTCACTTCAAGGTTGGCATTTTTGCCACGAATTTCATCAATAAGCGCCTTTTCGGAAACCTTCTTTTTCATTTTTACGTTATAGGTGAGCTCAAATAATTGACCAAAATCTGTTGTTTTAACTCTCTCAAGGGTCGCGTATTCACAGTATTTACTGAGAACGTTCACAAATTCTTCCTCGTAATTTAAATCTTCAGGAACAATGAAGCGTAATCTTTTATCACGAATTGATTGGGCTCCAAAATTAGTCGCATCAATAATCAGTAACATCACAATAGCCGCGACTGTGCCAATCACAGTGTAGCCAACATAGCCCAGACCATTACCGACCCCAATAAAGAAGGAGAGGACAATATACATCAAATCTTCGGCAGTTAGAGGATCACTTCTAAAGCGAGTGATAGCAAAAATACCCGCGAGAACGAGCCCAACTTGCAGGCCACTTGAACTCAACTCAACTGAGCGAATATTGACAACGGCAACAAGAACACTAACAATGGCCGGTAAAACCGCTAATGTAATTGTGAATCCTCGCGTTAGTGAATTCCTTCTACGAATAAAACGATAGGTTGCACTCGTAAAAAATCCAAGTATAATAGCGGCGGCCAAACTCATTAAAAGCGGACCAACGACACCGGTGAACATATCAAACACTGATCTAAACATAACTGATTTCTCCTTTAATTAACTGTTGTTTAAAGTACTTGCCGTATTTTGAGAATGAATGGGGGTAGATTTTTAAGGCACTGAGTGCTTTTACAAGCGTGAGGGGCATGGTGCCAACAACTTTGATTTCCATCAATACCTCATCACTGGGTAGCAGTTTCACCCAACTCTGCCTCGCTTCTTCATAAACTCGCAATCGCGAGTCAAATGTCATTCTAACATTTTCCTTTGTCGGATTATACACATAGGCGATGCGATGATATTCAATATGAACCGGTTTAATCAAGTCGGGGTGTAAAGCAAGGAAACCAGCCATGTCCGCTAGAACTGAGCGTGACTCATAGTCACTGCGGTTAGGTAGAATCCGATGCCTGATAAATTCCCCTAACTCTTGTTCACTGAGGGCGATCCGTTTTTTATAAACAATGCCTCTATACTTTTGCTTTAACTCTAAATAGTGCGAATTGTCTTCATATGTCCTCAATCTTAACTTTGCTTTATGTCGAGGTTTATCATTTGAACGGCGGATGACATCATAGTTTGGTGTGTCATAATAG
>DATESM010000145.1:0-2167 GCA_035270805.1 Bacilli bacterium | reverse complement strand
TTATTATGCACATCGATCTCAATGCTTTTTTTGCCACTGCTGAGGTTATTAGAAACCCAGCTTTGGCTAACAAACCATTAGTGGTCGGTGGAACCGGGCGCCGGGGAATAGTCTCAACCGCTTCTTATGAAGCGCGCGCTTTTGGTATTCACTCGGCCATGCCAACCTACATGGCAGAACGACTATGTCCCAACCTGATTATTCTTCCCTCCGACTTTAAACTTTACAGCCGTTTATCTCGCGAGTTTTTTGACTTTGTCCGTCATTATACATCTCTCATAGAGATTGCCAGTATTGATGAGTGCTATGCTGACATGACAGAGACGCTAAAAAACGTTAAAAACCCCATAGAGTTTCTGACAAATCTTCAAAAAGATTTATACGAAAAAACAAAACTTAAATGCTCAATCGGTATCGGTCCGACAAAGTTTTTGGCCAAAATGGCCAGTGATTATCAAAAACCAATGGGTCTAACGATTTTCCGTCGCCGAGACTTAGCGCAGACTTTATGGAAACTCCCAATCAAATCGATGTATGGCGTCGGGAAAAAGACATATCCACGTCTTGAAAAGATTGGCATCCACACAATCGGGGATTTAGCGACAAGCGAAAGTGAAGAAGTTAAGAATTTATTAGGCAAATTCTATTTCACACTTAAAGAGTGGGTGACTGGCTATGGTAGTGATGAAGTCAACCCTGAACCTGATGACCCAAAAAGCATTGGTAACTCGAGAACTTTAGCAAGTGATACAGATGATTATGATGAAATTCGATCGATGATTATTTATTTGTGCCAAGAGGTGAGTGAAAGAGCTCAAGCGGAAAAAATGTTAGGGTCAACCATCCAAATTGTGCTTAAGAATTCTGATTTCTCGACCATAAATCGCTCGATTACGCTCGAAAAACCCACGAATGATTTAGGTATTATCTATTTAGAAGCAATGCGCCTCTTTGATAAAAACTATCAAGGACAAATGATTCGTCTTGTTGGTGTGACGCTAGCCAACCTTGTCGCGGTTAGTGAAGTGACAACGCAACTTTCTCTTTTTGATTCAACCATCACCACCGTCAGTAAAACCGAGCAAATTATTCAAAACTTTAACAAAATCACAGAAAAACCATTATTAAAACGCCTCTCCGATATCAAGGTCGAGGCTAGCGAAGATAAAAGTGATAAAATATAAAATATGAATATCAACGATGCGCTCATCAAATATCACACTTACCTAGTTGTTGAAAAAGGTTTGACAACGACCACAGTTGCTTCTTATCTTGAAGATATTAAGCTTTTTAACACTGTTTTTAGCCACGAGGACACGAGGGAGTATCAAACACTCGAACTGAGTGATTTCGTTGCTCTACAGGCCCAAGAAGGCAAAACAAGCGCAACAATTTGTCGCCGTATCAGCAGCGTGTATAACTATTTACTATTTTTAAAAGACGAAGGCGAATATGATGGCGATGTTAAACCAGTTGATAAGCCAAAAATTGGCCGAAGACTGCCCACATTTCTCAGTGTTGAGGATGTAGAATCTCTCCTAGATGCACCGGATATAACAACCAATGAAGGTCTCCGTGATCGCGCCATGCTTGAAGTCATGTATTCCTCTGGTCTTCGTGTCAGTGAACTGCTAAATTTAACCCGTGATCAAGTGAATCATAGTCGTAATACAATTAAAGTGATGGGTAAAGGGCAAAAGGAGCGAATTATTCCGATTAGTGACTTCGCACTTGAATTTCTTAATCTCTACTATCTTGATGTAAGAACTAAAAACAAGGGATCAAAAACGAAGTATGTATTTTTAAATCGTTCAGGTAGGCCGCTTACTCGCCAATATTTCCACCGTAAAATTAAACAGTATGCTGAAATGGCGGGAATCACCACCAACATCTCTCCACACACACTACGTCATTCCTTTGCAACTCATCTTTTAGAGAATCACTGTGAGCTACGTGCCGTTCAAGACATGCTAGGCCATGCAAACATTGCAACGACACAAATTTACACACACGTCAGCAGTAAGCGCATTATTAGTGCTTACGATTTGTTGACAAATAAAAAATAATATATAATATTATTCAGTACTAATAAATTTGAAGAAGGGTATTTATGATATGAAAACAAAATTTAAACGCGTCTTTTTAATCGTGATGGACAGTGCAGGAA
>DATESM010000144.1:0-2465 GCA_035270805.1 Bacilli bacterium | reverse complement strand
ATATTATGTCAATGATGCTGGCGTGCAAATTTCAAATTTGGCTCGTTCGATTTATAATCGTTATCTTGGCCTTTTTGGTATTGAAAAACCTTTCCCTGAAGATGGTTACCACAGCCCCAAAATCATCGATGTCGCTCGCGTAATAAGGGATGAAGTTGGCGACAAGTATGTTAATGATGAAGAAGCAGGACTTCTCTACATGCAAGATAGAGGCGTCAAAATTGAATTACAGGGTATTATAGATGACCTAAAATTATTCAAAGTAAAATTTGATGTCTTTTCTAGTGAAGTTGCTATTCGCTCCAATCAACGTGTTGAAAAGTTCGTCGAACAACTTGGCGATAAGGTCTATCAAGATGGCGACGCAATATTCCTCAAGACGAGTGAATATGGTGACGATAAAGATAGGGTGATTGTTAAGTCCAATGGCGACTTCACCTACTTTACGCCAGATATTGTTTATCATCTTGATAAGATGAGTCGTGGGTTTGACAAACTCATCGATGTCCTTGGTGCAGATCACCATGGCTATATTGCGCGGATGAAAGCAGCCCTGATGATGTTTGGCTACCCTAGTGATACCCTGCATGTTGAACTAATTCAAATGGTTCGACTCATCCAAAACGGTCAAGAAGTTAAGATGAGTAAACGGACGGGCAATGCGATTACACTGCGTGAACTCGTTGAAGATGTCGGTGTTGATGCTGTTAGATATTTCTTTGTGGCCCGGGCCGCCAGTGGGCACCTTGACTTCGATATTGATCTTGCTAAGGAAGCATCGACGGCCAATCCACTTTATTATGCGCAATATGCCCATGCTCGTTTGGCAACAGTTTTAGAAAATGCCAAGAACTTTGAATTAGACAATCAGGGGCTTAGACTTGAAAGAAACGAAGAAAAAGAACTACTCAAACACATTATCGATTATGGTGTTGTTGTCGAGGATGCTGCCTTAACAAGAGCTCCTTATAAGGTGACAACTTACATTAATAAGTTAGCTAGTTTGATTCATACTTTTTATACAGAATGTCGCATCATCGACCAAGAAGATATCGCGACAACATGTTCGAGATTAGCGCTGGCCAAGGCGGCAATGCTTACGATGGCCAATGCCTTAGACTTAATTGGTGTCAGTGCGCCAAACAAAATGTAAAAAAACTGATTTTCTTCTTGATTTACAAGCACTAAATCGTTTTAATATAATCAAACAATGAAAGGTTATACTTATTAAAAATAAGTGAGGATAAAAAATGACGCAAAAAGCCACACTAGAACTCGCTTATGATATTCTAAAAACCGAACACCCATTACCTTTTTATGAGCTATGGGAAAAAGTTTGTGCTTCGCAAACATTTACTAAAGAACAATGCTTCAATCTACTCTCGAGATTTTATACTAACTTAACCCTTGATGGTCGCTTCGTTAATCTTGGCGATAATGTCTGGGAATTGAGAATTCATCTTAAATCAACCGAATTACGACTAGAACTTAATGAAGTTTATAGTGATGTTGATGAAAGCGATGAAGACATCGAAGAAAAAACACTCCTGCTTCAAGCCGGTGAAGTAACAGTTGATGAAACTGGACTTAAACTTGACGACGAAGACGAAGAAGAAACTGAACAGGAATAATGTTCAGTTTTTTCTCTTTTTAGCCTAACAATGATAAATGTGAGGATATTTTTTTATGTATGAAAAAGAACTAGGGCATGCACTCTTTATTGCAAAGACTGTTCGCCCAAAAATTATGGAAATCTATCAAGGTGAGTTTGATGTTGAAATCAAAGAAGATAATTCACCAGTAACGATTGCTGATAAGCTTGTTGATCAAATGATTCGCGAGTATTTAAGTCAGCATTATCCTGACTATGCCTTTTTAACTGAAGAAAGTGAAGATGATCCCATTCGCTTTACTAAGGATTTTGTTTGGATTATCGACCCAATTGATGGGACAAAAGATTTCGTGGGTCGTGATGGCGAATTTACTGTCAACATCGCCCTTTCTTATAAAGGAGAAATCGTGATGGGACTCATTTTAGCACCAGTTAAGAATGTGATTTATTATGCGACTAAACATGGTGGTGCTTTTAAACTTGAGAATGATCAAATCACACAAATTCACGTCAATGACAAAACAAGCGACTTAACGGTTGTCACGAGTCGTTATCATCTCCGTCAATCTGAAAAAGATGTGATTGCAAAACATGCCGATAAAATTGCTCGTCAAGTCACAATTGGTGCCAGTCTTAAAGCCTGCTTAATTGCCGAAGGAAAAGCTGAGTTATCTTATCGTTTTAGTGCTGGCACTAAAGAGTGGGACATCGCCCCTGGACAAATCATAGTCGAGGAAGCAGGCGGATTATTTGTTAAACCAGATCGAACAAGGTACGCTTATAATAGAGTGGATGTTCAAAATCGCGAAGGTTACATTATGACAAATCGCGAAGAAAACATTTTACTATAAGG
>DATESM010000143.1:0-2908 GCA_035270805.1 Bacilli bacterium | reverse complement strand
TCGATCTACTTTTTGCCCGCAAAGAACCAAAGATGAAGGCGATGATTGAAGAAGTCAGGCGTCGGCATGAACTTGGACAACCTATCCTCATTGGGACAAGTAGTGTTGAATCTAGTGAAGAAGTATCTTCACTCTTAAGTGAGGCAAAACTTCCCCACAATGTATTAAATGCCAAAAACCATGAACGTGAAGCTGACATCATTAAACATGCCGGTGAAAGAGGTGCAATTACAGTCGCTACCAACATGGCGGGTCGTGGAACTGATATTAAGATTAGTGATGAAATTCGCGCGCTTGGTGGTCTATGTGTAATTGGGACTGAACGACATGAATCACGGCGGATTGATAACCAATTACGGGGTCGTAGTGGTCGTCAAGGTGACCCAGGCTATTCGAGATTTTATATTTCTTTTGATGATGAATTACTCAAACGTTTCGCCAGTGATGCGATGCAAAATATTGCTAAGAACATGGATGATCAACCACTTGAATCCAAAATGTTTATGAATGTCGTCACGGGGGCGCAAAAGAAAATCGAAGGTCAAAACTTTGATATGCGTAAAAACCTGCTTGATTATGATGATGTTTTAAGTAAACAACGGCAAATCATTTATAAAAAACGTGACGCAATCATGTTTGCTAATGATATTAAAGATTTGGTCCAAGAACAATTTGAACTAACAGGTCGCTTCCTTGCGGGTCGCGCTGTGCCAAAAGACAGTAAAGACCGTGTCATTAGTGCTGATCTTTTAAAACAAGAAGTAGAACCACGTTTCTTACCAGTGGGGACGATTAACCCTGGGGCATTTGATGATTCTCCAGCTGATGAAGTCGCTGAAGACCTGAACATGGTCATTTATAAACATTATCTCTCCCGTCGTCGGGAATGGGGCGAAGAAATTGCTGACCGTGCTGAACGGGAAATTGTTCTACGCTGTATTGACCGTAACTGGACAAAGCATATTGATACAATGTCGCATCTACGGGAAGGTATTCACCTCAGAAGTTACGCCAATACCAACCCCTTACAAGATTATGTCAACGAAGGCTATAACCTCTTTAAAGAAATGATGGATACGATTGCGGTTGAAGGTGTTTTAAATTTACTCAATGTCCGCATCAATCGTCCCGTCGAGAAAACCGACGCTGATAAGGCCGTAGAAGACAGCAAACAAGAAAAACCAAAGGTTGAATAAGATGGAATACCGGATTGTCACACAATTAGTAAAGGAAGTTGGGCTTATTTTTAGCCAGCTCGGTGACTCTCTTTGACCTCGCTGAATTAAGCAAATCTGTTGAAGAAGGACAAAAGCGAATTGATGAGAGTGATTTTTGGAATGACCAAAAAAGCGCTGTTCAACATATCAATATTTATAACGATAACAAGGATACCCTTGATCAATTTAAGAAGATTAAATCGGCTTTAGACTCCGCAAAAGAGCTTTTAAGTCTAGATGAAGCAAGTAACGACGAAGCCTTGCTTGAAGAAATCTATCAAGAACTTCAAACCGCGCTGAAAGTCGCGGAAAGTTTGAAACACAAGCTGCTTTTTAGTGGCGAATTCGATCGTAATGATGCCTTTTTAACCATACACCCTGGCGCCGGTGGGACCGAGAGTCAAGACTGGGCGGATATGCTTTATCGCATGTATGTTCGTTTTGCCGATCTTGTTAATCTCAAGGTCAAGGTTGTTGACTATCTCGCGGGTGATGAAGCGGGTATCAAGAGTGTGACAATGCTTTTTACAGGCCAGAATGCCTATGGGCTTTTAAAAGCAGAAAAAGGCGTCCATCGTCTTGTTCGTATTTCTCCTTTTGATAGTAATGCGCGTCGTCATACATCATTTTCCAGTGTTGGTGTGACACCACACTTTAATGAATCAAATAGTATTGAAGTCAACGAAAACGAATTACGCATCGATACATACCGATCTGGTGGTGCGGGTGGACAAAACGTCAATAAAGTCGAAACTGCAGTGCGAATTACGCATATACCAACCGGCTTAGTCGCCTCTTGCCAAGTTGAACGTAGTCAACTCTCAAATAAAGAGACGGCGATGACGATGTTGAAAAACCTACTTTTTGAACGCGAACTTGAAGCTAGACGTTCCAAAATGGAATCGATTGTTGGCGAACAGAAAAACATTGAATGGGGCAGTCAAATCCGTTCCTACGTCTTTGCTCCCTATACGCTTGTGAAAGATCATCGGACCGACTATAGTGAAGGTGATGTCGGTAAAGTGATGGACGGTTATATCGAAAACTTTATTTATAAATATTTAGAAATGGAGGCCAAAAATCATGCGCGTTCTTAATTATTTTAAAGACAATTATCGCCTCCTTGCTAAGAGTTATACACTAATTGTGTTCGGCGCTATTCTTTTAGGCATCGGAACCGGATTATTTTTGATTCCTAATCAAATCAATGCGGGTGGTTTAAGCGGGATTGCGATTGTTCTTAAACCAATATTCGGCTTTGAGGAAGATATTGTTGTTTTGGTCCTCACGTGGTTTTTCTTCCTGCTAAGTCTAATTTTTCTTGGCTTTAAATTTACAATTAAATCACTTGTGTCTTCACTCTTATACCCACTTGTTTTAGTGCTGATTACACGGACGCCTTTCTTTCAAAATTTGATTAAGGAAACATTCACTGACAATATTGAAACAACAAAAACCCTGATTGCGGGTATTTTTGGCGGTGCTTTTGTCGGCGCGGGTGTAGCAATTACCTTTATTGGTGGAGGCTCTACCGGTGGTGTTGATATTATTGTCTTTATTATCAATAAATACACAAGTATTAAACAATCGATTCTCTCATTCCTTGTTGATGGTTCTGTCATTATCGCGGGTATTTTTGTGCTGGGCGACATGATTGCTTCACTGATAGGTATTATTGCGGCCTTTATCAC
>DATESM010000142.1:0-16029 GCA_035270805.1 Bacilli bacterium | reverse complement strand
GTATACATATTATCTTTATAGTTTTTCCAGTGACCACTGATTTCCCACAGTTCTCGTGAGAGCATCGTTGGCGTTTTGATGAAATCATACTCGTGTTGATGAAGCAGTTCAAATAGATAATTTTCTAAGTGATGATAAACCACCATGCCATTCGCCATCCAAAAGGGGAAACCTGGCCCGTATTCGGAGAACATAAATAGATCAAGTTCTTTTCCTAGTTTACGATGGTCGCGCTTTTTAGCTTCTTCAATTTGATAAAGATAGGCATTTAAGTCTTCTTCACTAAAGAAAGCCGTACCATAAATACGGGTTAACTGTTTATTGTTACTATCCCCGCGCCAGTAAGCGCCGGCCAATGATAGTAATTTGAAATATTTGACATAGCGTGTACTTGGCATGTGCGGGCCAACACAAAGATCAGTGAAATCGCCTTGAGAATAAACGGTAATTTTACCATCGAGTTCTTTGATTAGTTCGACCTTATATTCATTGCTACTAAACATAGCGAGCGCTTCATCCTTGCTCACTGCTTTATGAGAAATTAAGTAATCTTTTTTTGAAAATTCTTTCATTCGTTTTTCGATTTTGCCAAAATCATCCTCAGAAAGTGTCACATCACCAAAATCTACATCGTAATAAAAACCTTCATTAATCGATGGCCCAATGCCAAATTTGGCACCAGGATAGAGTGATTGAATGGCCTGTGCCATTAAGTGAGAAGCATCATGACGGAGAATCGCGAGTGCTTCATCATCATCCTTATTAATAAACCGAACGGGAGCCTCACTAGTGAGCGGACTGCTTAAATCATACTTTTGTCCGTTTTGTTCATAAACGAGTATGTCTTTTTTGTTTTCAGGGTTAACAAGCTTTAAAAGATCAAAACCAGTTTGACCATTTTCTACTAGATAAAGAAGACCATTTACTTTAATTTCCATATTTCCTCCAAGAAAAATAAAAAGCGTCCATCAAGGACGCTATATAGCGCGGTACCACCTTAATTCATGTTGCCATGCACTTGATAGTCGTAACGTGACCAACGATTAACTTGTTTCGTCAATAGCTCCGAAGTGGTATAAGTTGTTTTGCTTCCATCTTTGCACCGACCAGATGTTCTCTAGATAAGCAAGACAAATTACGTGTCTTCATCATCGCAATAATAATATACAATATTATTTTAAGATTAACAACAATAATTACCTCGTCCGAATAAAGCCGTAAGCCGCTGCACCAATTAAGCCTGAATTTTGTGAAAAATGGGTTTTAACCAATTTAGCAGGACTACATAGGGCAACCAAATCATCAAAGAAAATATCAGCGGATTTCATTACTCCACCAGTTAAAACAATGATGCTAGGGCTGAAAGCGCGTTGGACAAACTTGATGAGGTCGGCAATCAGATTAATCCAATCATGATAGATTGGTAAATATTGCGGATCTTTTGCCTCGATTTTTGCAAAGAAATCCTTGGCGCTCTCGAGGGGTAAGTGATTGAGTTTTAAAAGTTTTAGTAAGCCGTTCCCACTGGCGATTTTTTCAAGTTCATAATATTCACCTTGATAGGGGACTAGTGTATGCCCAATCTCACTTGAGGCATTCTTGATGATACCATTTTCGAATAAAGAGCCTCCAATCCCGGTTGAAATCGTGATGAAGTAGGTCGAGAAGAAGTCACTTCCTGCTCCCACAATTGCTTCGGCTACACTCGCCATTTCAGCATCATTGCGAATGAATACCGGAAGACCAAAGGCAGCAGAAACGACATTTGCTAAGTCAATATTTGCAATATTGATATTGGGGAGTGCATCAATAAATCCATTGGCTCTTACCCGTCCTGGCACACCAATTGAGATAGCAACAGGTTGATACTGATCAAAATCTAAATCACGGATAATCGCGACAACGTCATCGTAAAATAATTGTAGTTTACCGTTGACCGTATCGCGGATTAAGACTTTGATGATGTTGTAGTCACTATCAACAATAGCAGACCTTAAATTTGTACCACCAATGTCAAGAGCAATCACATAGCTCACAAGATATTCTCCTTTGTCTTATTAACACTGACGATTCGTAGGAAGTTAGTGCCACCACTGCCCGTTGGAATCCCGCCAGTAATGATAACCATGTCGTTAGGTTTGAGCCCATATTCCCGTGCTTTTATGAGGCTAAATGCTTCCATTTCCTCAATAAGTTGCGGTAGGGTGTTAACGACGATAGGATAAATCGAGAAGTGAGCTCCAACTCGAAGAGCACTTTCACGTTTGAAAGTCACCATGATAATGGGACATTTTGGTCGTGATTTTGCAATTCTTTTGGCACTATTTCCTGTTTCACTAAAGCAGAAAATGAGTTTGGCACCGACAAGATTAGCGGTATTTGCCACACTATTAGCAATAGCGTCGCTCCGCGTTTTATCTGAATTTTCGAAAGCAAAATTTGAAAATTTTTCATATGACAAATAGTCTTCCATTGTGCGGGCAATACTTGTTTGCATACTGGCGGCTTCAATTGGATAGAGACCACTGGCAGTTTCACCGCTCAGCATAATTGCGTCACTACTCTCACGAATAGCGGTCGCGACATCGCTGACTTCTGCTCGAGTTGGTAGTGGGTTTGATTGCATTGAATCTAACATTTGGGTCGCAGTAATCGCAGGCTTACCAGCTTTGCGCGCTTCGTAAATGATTTTGCGTTGAATAATCGGGACCATTTCTGGAGGGATTTCAACACCAAGATCGCCACGGGCGATCATGACACCATCGGCGACTTCAAGAATTTCTTGAATATTGGTAACACCTTCTTCGTTTTCTATTTTGGCTATGACAGGCACATCAGGATGGCCAATTCCAGCTAAATAAGCTTTAATCTCTTCAACGCCTTTTTTATTACGGACAAAAGAAGCGGCAATTAAATCAATGCCATTATTGCAACCAAAATCAAGGTCGCGTTTATCGATATCACTTAATGCTGGTAAGTGAAGGCGAGCATTAGGAATATTGACGCCTTTACGATCTTTAATGATATGGGTATTAAATGCTTTTGTGACAATTTCTTGTTTTTCATAATCTTTCGCAATGACATCAAGGCGAAGCTTTCCATCATCGATTTTGATGGCATCTCCGACGTTAATATCATTAAATAAACCATCGTACGTGACAGAAAACTTTTCGACTGTACCTAATACTTCGGTCATGGAAACGCGAACAATAGAATCTTTAAGAATCTCAACACTGCCGTTCAAGAAGAAGTGACAGCGAATTTCCGGCCCTTTAGTATCGAGCATAATCGGAATGTAGATTCGATCTTCCTGTTCAAGGCGCCGGGCTAAGTCAATTACCTTTTTGTGAGCCTCATAAGTACCATGAGAAAAATTTATTCTCATCACGTTCATCCCTGCACCGACTAGTTGTTTCACTTTATCGTAGGTGTTTGTCGCGGGACCAATAGTACAAACGATTTTTGTTTTTTTACTTAAGTTATACATATGTTTATTTCAGAGTGGAGATAACTCCAATCAGTTCCTCCGTTTTAATGTATGAGCGACGTTCGGCACGGTCGATGTCATAATCTTTTACCTCGCCATTGGTGATACCAATGACGCGATTTTTCTTACCTTTAACAATCACTTCAATAGCATGGACGCCAAAGCGAGCAGCTAGTACACGGTCAGCGGCCGTAGGCGAGCCACCTCTTTGAATCCGACCAAGAATTTCTACAGTCGTGTCAAAGCCCGTTTTTTCGCGCACTAGGACACCAAAGTCTTGAATGTTAGGAAAGAGTTTTTCGCTCACAAGCACTAAAGCGTGCCGTGAACGACTATGGTGAATGTCTTGTAATTTTTGAATAATTTCCTCATCAGTAGGCCGATATTCGGGTGAAAGAATTAAGTCTACACCACAAGCTGTTCCCCCATATAAGGCTAAATCTCCACAACGATTGCCCATCACCTCAATGATTGAGCAGCGAAGATGGCTACTAGACGTATCACGCAGTTTATCAACCGCTTCTGTGATGGTATTGAGTGCAGTATCAAAGCCAATCGTGGTATCAGTGCCGACGACATCATTATCAATTGTGGCCGGGATACCAATGACGTTGATTCCTTTCTTAGCTAGAACGGATCCACCGCGATAACTACCATCGCCACCAATGATGACAAGGGCGTCAATCCCATGTTTTTTAAGGTTTTCGACAGCAATATTTTGAACTTCATCTTCGTTGAAGGACTTTAGACGAGCTGTTTTTAATATAGTCCCTCCTCGCATAAGAATTTCACTGACAAACGAACGATCAACTGGTTTAATCATATCTTCGACAAGCCCTTTAAATCCTTCAAAGACAGCATACATTTCTAAATTATTGATTAATCCTGCTCGAACAATTGCTCTAATGGCAGCGTTCATGCCAGGAGCATCGCCACCACTTGTTAGTAGTGCTACTTTTTTAACCATATCATCGACCCTCTCTCTCCGCGTATTTCATAATCATTTTACCCCTTTTAAATAAGTATTTAAAGGGTGAACCACAATTTGTTAAAAGTATTTGTGCATCAAAACAATTGTGACAAGAAAAATGACAGGGGAGTATAACCATTCAGGACAAGGCTATGTTATAATTAAGCCCAAGAGGATGCTATGCGATTAATAAAAGAGAACGACTTATTTGAATTAAGAGTGTTGAGTTTGATTAGTAACGAAGACCTTCGGGTTTTACATTTGTTATATCAACCCTTTTTAGGCAGTGTCGCCGTTGGTATTTATCAAACACTTTTATACACGAGCCAACTCTATGAAGATGGGCCATCAAGTCATGACTTTCTTTTTAAACAACTTGCTGTGACATCCCTAGATTTCGCCAATGCAATCACAAAGTTAGAAGCTTGTGAGTTAATTAAAACTTATGCTGATCGTACCAGCGATTTCACCTATTATTACTATGAATTATATTCACCAAAACAGGCTAAGGATTTCTTTAAGGATCCCGTCTTTTCGGGCTTATTAACGAGCTATATTGGTGAGCGTCGTGTTCAACAAGTCAGTAGTCTTTTTGCTTCGGGTAAAGCCTACAATTTTAAAGATAAAGAAGTTACTACGTCATTTGGCGAAGTTTATAGCCCTGATTTGAATGCAGATGCATTTAACCAATTTATTGATAGTGATTATTTAGGCCGTAATGAAAGAAAGCGAAAAGCTCCCTTTAATTTAGCCCTCTTTAAAGATATTTTACGTGAAACAAACCATATTATTGCTGATAGTGCCCTTAGTGATGAGGATCTTAAACGAGTGATTGCTTTGACCATGGTCTATTCATTTAACGAACAAACGATGGCTTCACAAGTTGCCGAAGCTTATGATTTTTCACGTCCCTTTGGGTCGCGCGTCGATTTTGATTATGTGACACGGAATTTAAAAGAATTAGCCCGTTACAAGCACATTGCTAAACCAAAGCGGATTAAACCAAGTAATCGATTGAGTAGCGACAGTGAAAAAGCAAGACTAATCAATCGCATGGAAGTAGAATCTAGTCTTGATTTCCTCGCTTCCTTTAATGAAGGTTTATCTATCCCCGATAGTGAAGTGAATTTACTCATTCGCCTCAGCAGCGATTATAACCTTAACAATGCCGTAATTAACGCACTTATTTATCATGTTTTGATGACGCAAGAGATGAAACTTTCACCCGCTTATGTTGAGAAAATTGCTGTCAATTTGGCCCGTTTAAAGTTTGAACATGCCGTTGATGTCATCAATCACTTCGAAGGTCAAAAGGATGGCTGGAAAACTAAAAAGTCGCGCCCATCTCCTAACCAAAAAGTCAACAAAACTAATGAACCCGTCGAACAAATGGATGAAGAAGAATACAAAAAATTACTCGAGGAGTTGAACAATGTCAAATAGGGAAAAGCGCGGAATTAATCCAATTGTTGAAGACATTAAACTCACAAATGTCGATGATCTCTATGACATTGAGCTCAAGCGTGTTTTAAATAATAAACAATTGCTTGCAGAACTAGCACAACGAGGAATCACGGCCGCTATGATTGATGGCAATCTTGGTAATATCCTCGACTATGAAAACACGCACGAACAATGCCGTCAGTTTCACATTAACAACGGAGATACGCCATGTGGAACACAATTAATTGAATTATTTTTTGATGGAGAAAAAATTCTTCGTCAACTTGGGCAATGTCCACATCAGTTACGTGTCGACCAACTTCGCGCACGCTTTATTTATAGTGATTTTCCCCATACATGGATGAATGTTCGGCTCAGTCACGTTGATGTACAACGGTCACGAGCGCCATTTCTTGCAGAACTATTATCACTTGTAAAAGGCGAAAAGAAGTGGATATATGGCTTTGGTGCTGCCGGACGTGGCAAGAGTTATATGAGTGTTGCGGCTCTAAACGAAATCGCTCTTCAGCAGGAAAAGGCGACCTTTGCCTTTGTTGATTTTCCAACATTTATTAGCGAAAATATGGTTGATTTCTTTAATAATCGCGCCAATGTTGACCGTCTTGTTAATATCTTAAGTGAAGTCGATTATCTCGTACTTAACCACTTTGGGAATGAGGAAATCAGTGAGTTATCGCGTAGTGCCATTACCATGCCACTTTTGAGTGCGCGTGACTCACAAGGGAAAGCGACGATTATTCTCAGTAGTATTGATCTTAATGAACTCGAAGTCCTTCATCAAAGTGGCAAGAACAATCAAGTGAGGGCGCGTCAATTAATAGAAATTATCAGAGATAATATAAAAGCTCCTATTGCTGTAACAGGAGCCAAAATCTACTAGATTACTATTTAATATCTAATGCAATGAGAACTTTATCAACATCATGATAAAGTTTTTTTATACTGCCATTATTAATGATGATTTTATCGAGTTTTACCCGATTTTTGATGTATTGTTGATCGGGAGTGACGATGACAGTCTTCCCCCTTGCTAACAGAAACTTCTCTTGCGTCGCCTTATCGGTTTCTACACCGATTATGTAATCAAATAGTTCATAAATCTTATGAGAAAAGACAAGAGGAACCTCAAAAAACATTACCTTATCATCACTATTCTTGATGATTTCAATCATTTTTTCTTTGACCAGTGGATGGATAAAGTCTTCGACCTTCTTAATTAACTTAACATCGATAGCTAAGGCCTCTTTAAGCAGTTCACGTTGAAAGGATCCTTTGTGATGAAGAACGACGTTGAGTTTTTTTTCGAGTGATTTAGTAACCTTTTTATCACGATAAAGTTCACGAACAATCAAATCAGCATCATACACTTTGTGACCTCTCGACTTTAAATGACTACCAACCGTTGATTTTCCCGCGCCAATTAGACCGGTAATTGCAATCAGTAAGGGTGCATCATCGCGGCGCTGACAGTGGGGACAATAAGTTGATCCGCGGCCACCGACAAAAATCTTTTTTAGTTTGTGTCCACAAATAAAACAGGGTTGATATTGACGGCCGTAGACATTAAGATGAGCTTGAAAATCGCCGGTAATACCATTGCCAGGATGGTAAGTTCTAATCGTTGATCCTCCTGCCATTATTGCTTGAGTCAAGACAGTAATCGCGTGTTTGATTATTTCTTCTACCTTATTTTTGCTTACCTTGTTAGCAGGATAGTGCGGATGTAAGGAGGAAAGAAAGAGAACTTCATCAGCATAAATATTGCCTAGTCCTGTCATCACTGTTTGGTCGAGTAAAAGCTCCTTGACAGGACGAGAAGATTTTAAAAAGCGCTGATATACTTCTTGAGTCTCAGCCTCAAATGGCTCTGGTCCTAGTTTAGTTAGACCCTTTAGTGAGGCTAGTTCATGGCTTTCTATTAAGGTCATCGTTCCAAATTGCCGCGAATCATCATAGCAAAGTTTGCGGCCATCTTTGAGAGTGAAAACAACGCGGGCAAAACGTGAGAGCGCTTCTCCAGGCAAGATTTCGATATACTTGCCCTCCATTCTTAAGTGAGAAACTAAAATCAAATCATGATCAAAGTAGAAGATAAGATACTTTCCAATTCGATCAATTCGCTCGAAAGTAGCCCCCATTAAACGGGATTTGAATTGGTCAAGTGGCGTTGTGACAATTCGTTCTTTTAAGACTTTTACATCAGTAATCGTCGCCTTGATAATCAAAGAACTCAACACTTGACGAACGGTTTCTACTTCTGGTAATTCTGGCATATAAGCTCCTATTTAGCATCAAACCATGTACGGCCAGCTTGATATTCGACTTGCATTTTTACATCGAGAGGTAGCGCGTTTTCCATCAAAGATTTCACATGACCAATGACCATGTCTTTTTCATCTTTATGGACTTTAAAGACCAGTTCATCATGGATTTGTAAAACTAGCCGAGATTTTAATTGATTACTCGTCAAATATTCATCAACTTTAATCATCGCAAGTTTAATTAAATCGGCCGCTGTTCCTTGAATAGGCGCATTTGTAGCGGCCCGTTTAGCAAATTCACGAACTTGATATTTTTCATGATTAATTTCACCTAAATAACGGCGGCGGCCTGAAAGGGTGGTGACATAACTATTTTTTGCCACACTATCAATAATACTTTCTCGATAAGTTGCGATTTCCGGATAGTTACGATAGAAAATGTCAATGATTTCCTTAGCTTCTTTGGGTGAAATATCAAGTTGTTCACTTAACCCCCAATCACTAATACCATAAACAATACCAAAGTTGACAGCCTTGGCCTTTCTTCTAGCTTGACTATCTTGGGCTAAGGGACCAAAAATCGCATCCGCTGTTGCTTGGTGTATATCATATCCCTCATTGAATACTTTAATTAGGGGTTTACACTGTGCGACACTTGCTAGAATACGAAGTTCAATTTGTGCATAGTCAAGTGATAAAATTTCATATTGATCATCAGGATAGAAGAAGGCTTTACGGATTTCGCGTCCGTCTTCATCACGAATCGAAATATTTTGCATGTTTGGATTGCTACTCGAAAGGCGTCCAGTTGTCGTTAGGGCTTGATTAAACTGGCAATGAAGTTTGCCGTCGGGATAAAGATTAGCTAGCAGTCCATCAACATAAGTCGACATCAGTTTTGCATATTTACGATACTCAAGAATTTTTTCCACAATTGGATGACGACCTATCAGTGAATCCAAATGTTGGACTGATGTCGAACGTTTGCGATTCTCCTTAAGATTGAGTTCATCATAGAGGACGATTGCAACTTGTTGAGGGGAGTTGATATTAAACGCATGACCCGCAAGCGTGTAGATTTCTTCACTCAACCGGTCAACATTTGACTTGAAATCAAGTGCGATATTTTCTAATGAGTCTCTACTTAGCGGGAATCCTTCAATCTCCATCTTCGCGAGCACATTGTTAAGAGGCAGTTCAATGTCTAGATAGATTTTTAATGCGTCGATTGCCTTAAGACGATTGATAACCGCCTTTGCAAGGTCATAACTGTAGTAGGCAAGATAAGCTGAGACGAGCATAGGATCTGTGGATTTTTCGACCACGAGCGGTATATTAAAGAAATTAAAGACAAATGAGGGCTCATCTTTAAGGTTTGAATCGAGAAGATAGGCGGTGAGTAATAAATCAAAATATAAGCCTTCTAGTCCTAAATTAAACTTTGCGAGAGCAACTTTTTGTTTCTTATAGTCATAGGTATATTTTTTAATTGATTGATCTTTTAAAAGATTGAGTAACTGTGTGTCTTTCAATAAATCTTCTTTTTCAATGTAATAGGTTTTCTTTCCATTACTAAAGGCGAGACCGATGATGTCACTGTTGTAGTAATTATCGTGGCTGAGTGTAAAACTAAAGGCTAAAAATTCTCCGAACGCTATTGATTGACTGGATGTGACGGTTTCGACTTCAATTTCTTTTTGCGCTTTACCATTATTTTGCGAAGGCTTGAGCCGCGAAAGAAAGGTTTTAAGTTCGTATTTGCTTGCAAACTTAGTAGCCTCGTTATAATCATAACCATAATATTTTGTATCTTTAACCTTAAAAGGGAGTGGGACAGTCGTCATAATTGTTGCTTGTTCTCGGGCATGACGGCCAATGGCTTCGTTGTCTGTGATTGATTGGCCTAGCTTCCCCTTTATCTCTTCTTTATGCGCAAAGATATCATCAAGATGACCATATTCAAGGATGAGTTTAGTGGCGGTCTTATCACCAACACCTGGAATACCCTTAATATTATCGCTTGTATCGCCCACTAATGCTTTGTAATCAATCATATAATCAGGACTAAAACCATATTCAGCTTGCATGACTTCGGGAGTAAAATCAACAATATCACTCATGCCCTTTTTAATTAATTTTATGGTTGTTTGTGGACTGATGAGTTGTAAATAGTCACGGTCACTTGTATAGATTTCAACTTGATAACCTTCCGCTTCGGCAACTTTAGCTAAAGTGCCGGCTAGATCATCAGCTTCATAACCATTAAGCTCAAAAGTGAAAATATTTAGGGCGTTTAAGAACTCTCGAGCGATTGGAAATTGAACAATTAAAGGCTCAGGGGCCGGTTTGCGATTGGCTTTGTAAGTCTCATCATCGAGATGACGGAAAGTTTTTTCACCAGTGTCAAAAGCAACGAAGATGTGCTCATCATCCTTGAGACTCCCTAAAATTTTACTGATCATATTACTAAAAGCGAAAATGGCATTCGTATAAATACCGCTTGTCGTTTTCATAATATTTTCGGGATTACGATAATCAATCGTGGCATAGTAGGCCCGAAACAGAAGTGAATTTCCATCAATGATAATTAATTTTTTCATATTTATTCTTCCTCAATACTGTAGATTTGTGTGGCAACTATTTGTGGTCTCTCGTCGCGAATTTGATATGCACCAGTGAGCCCAATGATTTTGTTTTGACTGAGTTGACTAAAACATTGAGCGTAGACACTAGGAAAAAGTGTCACTTCTATTTCCATGTCGTAGTCACTGAGAGTGAGAAAGGCCATTTGATCACCCTTCTTTGTTTTTATCGTTTTAAGGGCTTTAATATAACCATAAATTCTGGGATTATTTGTGTCGATTTCGCTGACTGTTGTTAGGTGATAAGCCTTAAATTTGTCGGCCACATAATGAATGGGGTTGTCAGAAATTGCGATGCCAAGCAGTTCGACTTCTCGACTGATTTTCATGCTATTATCGTCACTTAATTCCTCGATCATCATCGGGGAGAGAAAACTGTTTTCTTCGATTAGTCCATAATTTTGATAAAAATCAAGATTCTCGACTTGTTGGAGCATCGTTTTGCGTGAATAACCAAATTCATCAAGGGCACCGGCTTCAACAAGGAGCCGTAAATCACTTTTGCTAACATCAAAGTGATGCGCTCTCGTTAAAAGATTTTCTAAGCTTTTGAATGGACCATTTTTTTGTCTTTCTTCAATGAAACGATTGGCCTTATCGCTACTGATTCCTTTAATCATATTCAGTGGCAAACGAAGTTGTTTTGCTGTGGGGACAAATGCAGTGCCTGATTGATTAATGCTCGGTAGCAGTAATTTAATTCCTCTTTGCTTCATTTCGCTCACAATTTTAGGGAATTTAGTGTCATTGCTTGTTGCCTTATCAAGAATAGCGGCATAAAACTCAAGTGGGTAATAGACTTTCAAATAGGCCATTTGACAGGCCAATTTGGCATAGGCGACACTATGCGATTTATTAAAGCCATAATCGGCAAATTTATGGATGTCCTCAAAGACTTTTTTGGCCGCACTAATCGTATAGCCTTGAGCACTAGCACCTTTGAGAAAATCTTTCTCAAGTTTAATCAATTTCTTTTCATCCTTTTTACTAATGGCCCGGCGGAACATATCAGCTTCTGCATAGGAAAAACCCGCCATATGTCTGACGATTTGCATAATTTGCTCTTGATAGACAATGATACCATAGGTTGGGTCGAGAATTTGTTTAAACCCCTCATCAAGATAGTCAATCCTCGCGCCTGTTTCTTTTCGACTGGCGTAGGTGGGAATATTTTCCATTGGTCCTGGTCTAAATAGTGCGAGTACAGCGACAATATCATTAAATTCTGTTGGCTTAATCTGTGAGATTGCCCTGAGCATCCCTGCACTTTCAAGTTGGAAAATGCCCATGGTTTTACCTTCGGCAATCAGTGAATAGACCTTTTCATCATCAAAGGGCAGTTTTTCGTAATCAAGTTGGACACCATGATAGTGTTTAATTAGGCGTAAGCACGTATCGATCATCGTTAAATTAGTCAAACCAAGAATATCCATTTTCAGGAAACCTTGTTCTTCAAGATAGGCCATTTCATACTGCGTCATGAGTACGCCGTTATTGTTGAAAACGGGTAGTGACGCCACGAGTGGTTCATTATTGAGAATTAAACCAGCAGCGTGCATCCCTGTTTGGCGCGGAAACCCTTCGATTTTAGCGGAAAGAGAAACAATCTCTAGATAAAAGGGGTCACTGTCGACAAGTGATTTGAAACTTTTGATATTTCGGTATGCATCGCGCAGATCAAATAGAGAAGTCCCTAA
Source organism: Bacilli bacterium (assembly GCA_035270805.1). GTDB lineage: Bacteria > Bacillota_I > Bacilli_A > RFN20 > CAG-826 > DATESG01. The sequence goes on along the minus strand of DATESM010000142.1, from coordinate 3,508 downwards.
TGACTTTGTCAGTAAATTTATATGTTTGCCATCAATTTGATAAATACGACCAATATCACGAATTGAGGCACGAGCGGCATTGGTTTGGAAGGTCACAATATTGGCGACACGTGTCTCACCATATTTTTGTTTTAAGTAAGCGATGACTTCATCGCGACGAACATCCATAAAATCAATATCAATATCAGGCATGGTTTGGCGTGCAGGGTTTAAAAATCGTTCAAAAAGCAAATCATATTTAAGGGGATCAATAGTTGTAATATCGAGCAAATAGGCTACAAGCGAACCGGCAGCACTGCCGCGACCTGGCCCGACAAGAATACCTTGTGATTTTGCATACTTCACATAATCGTGAACGATGAGAAAGTAGTCATTGTATCCCATGTTATCAATGACGTCTAATTCGAATGCCATTCGCGATAAGTAAGCCTTATCATCAATATTTAATTGCGCGATTGCTTGTTCACAAAGGTCTTTTAGGTAGAGGCGATTGTCAATATTATCTGGCGTAGGGAAGCGAAGTAGCTGGCCACGTTTTTCATTGAATGTGAAGGATATACTCTGAGCAATTGTGTTGGTGGTCGTTATTTCCAGGGCGGTGTAAAGTGAACTTAACTGTTCAAACGTATAAAGGAAATGATCACCATTTTTAGTTTTAACATCTTCAAGATTAATGTCATCACGAATAGCGTGTGCCAGTTCGAGATTAATGGCATCCTGACGATTGATATATTTTACATGCGGAAAGGCAACAACCTGATAATTATATTTTTGCGCGAATTGACGTATAAATGAAGCAGTTTCATCATCACGGTGGTAGCTTTCAACGCCCAGATAAAAGTCATCAAAAATAAGCGCTAATCTTTTTAAAACATCACGGATGATGGTTGGATTGTCTTGATAATGATCGCTAATAAAAGCTTGATTGGACGTCGTAATAGCAACGAGATGAGCCTTGTATTCTCGGAAAATTGATTCAATGTTTGCATTTTGACCAAGGCTACTAGACACGTTAATGAGGGCACGGTAGCCGGTTTCGTCTTTGGCATATAAAGTTAAAAGCACACCCTCAAAGACGATGTCGAGTCCTAGTAGGGGGCGAATCGCGTTCTGCCGAGCTAACTTGTCAAATTGAGGTTGACCATACAAAAAATTGAGGTCACTCAACCCAGCGGCCTTCACCCCTAATTTTTTCAAGGCTAAAACATAATCTTGCACACTCATCCCTGAGTTTAAAATTGAGTAGGCACTATAACTATGTAAGTATACAAATTCGTTCATATTCAAGTTTAAATATAACATATTTAGCCTCAGTTAGTCACTAAAGCGCGAAGAAAAAAAGCAATCTTTCGATTGCTATTAGTCTTTAAGATAATTGTCGACATCAGTGACGAAGAGTTCGATATCATCGCGAGTGAAGAGTGAGGCACCACTGGCTTGTGGGTGACCCCCACCATGCCATTTGGCTGCTAACTCATGAATGGGTTTACCTGCACTACGAAGTGAAACTCTCCATCGACCTTCTTCAACATCCTCGGTAATCGCAGCCCAAGCTTTGATTCCTTGAATTCCTGAGAAGATATTAACGTTTTCTTTGCCTCGTTCAGGCGTGATATTAATTGTTTTTTGGGCCTCGGCGTCAAGAACGTAATAAGCGAAACCATTTTCTGTCACCTTAAATTGGTCGAGAATATAGCGTTTGGTATATAAGTCCTCAAGATCACCACTATATAATTTTGAATAGACATCTTCATTCATATCAACCCCTAATTCAAGGATTTGTTCAACCGCAGCAAATGTGGTCGCACTGGTTGTGGCATATTTGAAACGGCCACTATCGCCAACAATTCCTGAGAAGCACATGGTTGCCGATTGTTTTCCAAAAGTATATTGATCGCTGAGACCAAGAAACATCACAGCCAGCATTTCACTGACAGCAACTGCCATATCATCAACAAGCATCAAATTACCATAGGGCTCAACATTTGGGTGATGGTCGATTTTTACAGTGAATGCTGCTTTTGCGGCTCGAGGTTCACTGCAACGATTCATATTACCAAGATCGAGGATGAGGGCAAGAAATGGCTTTTCAAACCAATCATCACTTTCCTTATCAAGAGGACGATAAAGAGCTGGTGTGTAAAACTGATGATCTTCACCAAACACCTTAATATCTTTATGGGGGAAATTGTCTTTAAGCCAATAGTACATACCATATTCACTGCCCAAGGCATCTGGATCAGGTGTACGATGAGCAAAAATTCCAATTTGATCATACTGTTTAATTGTGTCAACGAGTTGGAGCATAAATGCTGTGTACTCATTGATCTTGCGGTTAAGCGACGGACTAAATGTTTTCATATAAACCTCCAAAGTAGTTCCAAGCAATTTAGAATAATAAAAATGCTTGCGATAAACAAGCATTTTGTTTTAATAAGTGAATTTAAGCTGTGAGACGGAAACAGTCACGGGCAATCATTAATTCTTCATCTGTAGGAATAACGGCCATTTTTATTTTACTGTTCGGTGTTGAAATAACTTGAATTGATCCACGCTTTTGATTAGCAACTTCATCAAGTTCTAATCCAAATGCTCCCTTTAATTCTTCGACAACAAGATGGCGGAATTTTGATGAGTTCTCACCGATGCCTGCTGAGAAGACGATGAGATCTGCGCCACCAAGTCGCGCAATGTATTGGGCAACAAAATCAACCGTACGTCTAACAAATAATTGATCGGTCAGCATCGCTCGTGGGTCGCCTTTAGCCACACCATCGTCGATATCACGGCTATCATTAGAGAAACCCGATACGCCGAGCATACCTGACTTTTTATTGAAAATATCATACATTTCAAAGATGTCTTTGTTTTCCATCTTACAGGCGTACCACATCACGCTTGGATCAATATCACCAGTTCGCGTTCCCATCATAATGCCACCAAGCGGCGTGAGACCCATTGAGGTAGCAACACAGTGACCATCACGAACAGCACTAATAGAAGCACCGCTACCGATATGGCAGGTGACGATACGTTTTGGATTTGTATCTCCTAAAAGTTTCTCGCCTTCAATGGTTAGATACTTATGACTGGTACCATGAAAGCCATAGCGACGAATATCATATTTTTCATAGAATTCATAAGGAATAGGAAACATATAATCTTGCGGTGCCATCGTTTGGTGAAAAGCAGTATCAAAGACCGCAACATTTTTTGCCTTTGGTAGTAATTTTTTAAAGGTTTCATAACCCATTAAATGTGGTTTATTGTGTAGGGGTGCCAGCGAAATGAGCGAAGTCACTCTTTGAGCGACATTTTCATCAAAAATCACACTGTCGGCATAATATTTTCCACCTTGTACAACACGGTGACCAACAACTTCAATCTCATCATAAGATAATACAATTTTTTCTTCGATAAGACTGTCGAGTATTAATTTTACTGCGACTTCGTGGTTGAGAATTGGTAGCGTGACTTTTTTCTCGCCCCCAGCAAATTTTATCTTATA
>DATESM010000141.1:0-2748 GCA_035270805.1 Bacilli bacterium | reverse complement strand
CACCCGCCTTAGCAGCAGTGCTTAAATTATGGAAGTATGTTTTCAAGACACCTTTTTCAATCACTGACTTATTAAATTTTGCGACACCTTCACCATCAAAGTAAGAGTAGAAGAGGTTCTTGGTTAATGGCGCATCAAGCACTGTAATCTTACTGCTTGCTACTTTTTGACCAATTTTATCAATAAAGAGTGAGGATTTCTTTTGAACTCTTTCGGCATTGGCGCTTCCAAGATATGCAGCTAGTAGTGAGGCGGTGACTTTTGGATTAATAAGGGTGGGGTATTTACCACTTTTGCATGGTTTTCCACCTAATTTAGATAGGCCATCTTCCGCGACTGCTTTAACAAAAGCATCAATATCGAATTTCTCTGGATTATTATCAAGGAAAATCTTATAACCCGTTTTGACTTCCTCACCACTCTTGACGACAACTGAGCCGTAATAGTAGAAGTGGTTGTCTTTTTCCTTTAGTTTAAGTCCAAAGGAATTATAGAGTTCTAATTGGCTTTCGCTTTCTGAATAACTAGCGGATTCGACGTCAGTTATGCGTGGATCAAGCGCCTTGAGTTTCTTTTCAATTAAGAAGAGGTTTTGTAATTTTTCTTCTTCACTTTGCGCACTCAATTTCGCATTGAACATATTGCGTTTCTTGTATTTTTCACTGCCTTCAAAGATGATTGCGATATCATCGCTTTCACTACTTCCAGCACTGATTTTAATTTGTTTAACTAAATACTCAGGTGTTTTGGCATCGTCTTTTTCGCTCATTGCAAAGCCCATTTTACCATCGAAGATACCACGAGCATAAATGACACGCGAAGAAGCGACACTATAATTTTCGACTTCGGATTGGTAGACATTCATATCAATACTTGTGCTGCGGCTAATGCCAACCTCACAAGAGGCTAAACCATGTTGTTTAGCAAGTTCAAAAAATTTAGCTACTTTCATTGAAGTTTCCCTCCTTGGCCACCGACTGTAATGGCACTCACTCTGAGTGTTGGTTGTCCAACATCAACAGGAATTGAACCACTGGCAGCGCCACACATACCTTGTGCACGTTCTAAGTCATTGGCAACCATGTCAATTTTTGTAATGATGTCTGCACCATTACCAATCAGTGTGGCTCCCTTGACGAGTTCACAAATCTTACCATCACGAATGATATAAGCTTCATCCGCAGCAAAATTGAAATCACCAGTTGTTGGATTGACACTGCCCCCGCCTAATTTTTTGGCGTAGAGCCCTAGCTTAACACTGGCAATGACATCTTCAGGGTTATGTGGTCCAGCGGCAATGTAGGTATTAGACATACGGCTGGTTGTTTCAAACTTATAGGATTGACGACGGCCCGCACCAGTTGATTCTTGTTTCATCCGTCGACCATTGAAGCGGTCGATGAGATAGTTTTGCAGGATACCATCTTTGATAAGAACATTACGTTGTGTAGCAACGCCTTCATCATCAATGTTATTTGAGCCCCATGCGTTAGGAATCGTACCATCGTCAATCGCTGTCACTGATTCATGAGCCACTTTTTGGCCGATTTTACCCGCAAATGGGGAAAGACCTTTACTGACAGCACTCGCTTCGAGAGGGTGTCCACAAGCTTCGTGGAAAATGACGCCACCAAAACCATTACCAATAACAACCGGCATCACGCCACTTGGACAGTCTTTAGCACTTAGCTTACGAATCGCTAAGTCGGCAACTTCACGCGCTTCTTTTTCGACATCAAGTCCTTCGACAAAGTCAAAACCAGAATGGGCACCTGGGCCGGTGAAGCCGGTTTCAAATGCGCCTGGTTGCATGGCGATGGCTTGAAGAACGAAACGAACTCTTTCTTGGGCATCTTGGAAGTGTTTACCTTCACTATTAAAAATCTCAATATGACGATTGTTCATGATAAGAACAGCAATTGTTCTCACAATCCGTGCATCAAATTCACGCATTGTTGCATCACCCTTTTTAAGGAGGGCAATTTTTTCTTTGGTGTCGACACTACTGAGAGCAGTTTTAATTTTGTGTTTGTTTTTCAACTTTACTTTTTCTATTTTTTCAACAAAAACTGTTTGTTCACCTGAGAATGAGGCAGAGAGTTGGGTCGCTAGTTTAACAAGACCTTTGAGAGAAAGATCATTGGTATAACCATAGACACTTTGTAGTTTATTCAAAATTCGAATACCGGCGCCATAGCTGATGCTGGAACTGGGTGGTTGGGTTTTTCCTGAGTCAACTTCTATATTGTTACTATAGGTCTCTTCTAGGAAAATTTCCGCAAAATCACCACCAGTTGCTAAAGCGGCGTTGAGAACTTGAATCGCAACGTTTTTAGTAATCATAGTGGGTTTCTCCTTTAATTTATCCTATAAATTATATCATGATATATGATTTTTGAACTTTAAAGCGCTTACTTTAGTATAATTAGTCTATGATTAATCTTGCTACACTTGAAAAAACTAGTGACAACTTTGCTTACCAACGTATGCTTTTTAAGAAAAGAGATTTTGCTTATATTTTAAATCGTGAAAAAATATCGACAAAACTCAATGATTTTTTAACACGCGCTTACTACCAACGGCAACGACTTATTGCAGAAGGATTTATTGGATTAGCGTACACCTATCGCATCAATTTAAGTATGGGGAATAATAAAAACCATCGTACCTTTGCTCTTTTTGCTCCCAACAAAAACTTAATGGTAGATGAGGCTTTTTTCCTCCGTGTCATAGATCGTATTGAAAAGT
>DATESM010000140.1:0-5616 GCA_035270805.1 Bacilli bacterium | reverse complement strand
GTATAAGGAAGTCGGGCAAATGATTTGCCTAACAAGTTAACGAGACGGTCATTTAATCCCTTATCAATAAATTTATTAAAAAATTGGATTTCTTCAGAGCAATTTTCAAGAACATGATTAACACAATATTTGATACATTCTTCAATGCACTCCATATTGTCACTTAAATCGGCAAAAGCAAGTTCGGGTTCAATCATCCAAAACTCTGCGGCATGGCGAGCAGTGTAACTTTTTTCAGCCCGGAAGGTTGGTCCAAAAGTGTAAACGTCACGGAATGCCAGAGCAAAGGCCTCAACGTGTAGCTGGCCAGAAACTGTTAATGACGCAGGTACACCAAAGAAATCGTTAGGGTCTTTTGCATCAGTTGTTACATTGAAAACACTGCCTGCTCCTTCGGCATCATTACCTGTAATAATTGGCGTATGGACATAAACAAAATTGTTATCGTGGAAAAAGCGATGAATCGCGAACGAAAGTTCACTACGAACCCGATAAAGTGCGTTAAAAGTGTTTGTCCGTGGACGTAAGTGAGAAATTTCACGGAGAAATTCGAAGCCATGACGTTTCTTTTGGAGTGGATAGCTCTCATCAGCTGCGCCCGCAAGCTCAATAGATTCAATATGGACTTCAAAGGGTTGCTTATTATCAGGTGTCAGCAAAACAAAACCCTCGACCAAAATGGCCGTTCCTGTATTGTAGTGGGTGACTTGATCAAACATATCTAAATTGGTTTTGTCATAGACTAATTGAAGGTTACTATATTTCGTACCATCGTTAAACTCAATGAATCCAATTGACCCATTGTCACGGTTGGTTTTAACCCAACCTGCAAGACTAACGCTTTGACCTTCACCGAGTTCTTGAAGTTCAAATGCTTCATATATTTCTCTAACTGTATTCATAACTGATTCCTCATGCTCTCTATTATATGTTAAAAAGGTTCATTTTTAAAACTTATCAAAATCTTCAATCATCCAGTTGGGATCAACTGAAAGAGTGAGGGGGGCAAATAACTTTATGTCATAAAGATATTCACCAAGCTTAGCAATCATCGCCGCTTGATCGGTACAACACCACATTGGCGGAATGGTCACATCAATACCAAGCGCACTAATTTCTTTGACAATATTCTTTCGAAGATACGAATTAGCACTCACACCACCGGCGACAACAACTTGTTTGACATTAAAATCTTTAGCGGCTTTAATGGCCTTCGTCAAAATGACATCCATGGCTGTTTCTTGGAAAGATGTACAGAGATTAGCAACATTAATTTCTTCTCCTCGTTGTTTGGCGTTATTAACAAGATTAATAATGTTTGTTTTGAGGCCGGAGAAAGAGAAATCGTAGCCATCTTTAATCAGTGGTGAAGGTAGTTTATACGTGTGTTCGCCTGTTTGAGCCAAACGATCAACAGGGATTCCACCTGGATAACCTAGTCCCAGTACACGGGCAACTTTGTCATAACATTCACCAATCGCATCATCTTTTGTATCGCCAATGATTTTAAAATCAAGATGTTTTTCCATGATGACAAATTCGGTATTCCCCCCACTGACAATAACCGCCAGCAGTGGAAATTTTAGTGGGCTAACAAATTCGTTTGCGTAAATGTGTGCAGCAAGATGATGAACAGGAATCAATGGCTTATTGAGTGTCAGCGCTAAGGTTTTTGCAGCCTGCATCCCCACGTGTAAAGCGCCAATTAATCCTGGGCCTCTTGTAATCGCGATTGCATCAATTTCTTCTAGTTTGACACTCGCTTTCTCTAGCGCTTCTTTAAGGACAATGAGAATGTTTTCTGTGTGGAGCCGTGACGCCACTTCTGGCATGACGCCACCATACTTTTGATGGACATCAATTTGCGTGCTGACGATGTTACATAAAAGAACACCATCACGGGTGATGGCAACCGCCGTTTCATCGCAGCTTGATTCTATTCCTAAAATTGTTTTACTCATAATCTTTTATCACTTTCATCATGTAGTAGGCATCATCGCCATTCGTATAATATTTCTTTTTTGTCAAAATAATATTGAAGCCATACGCGAGGTAAAATTTAATTGCCCGTTCATTTTGCACGCGTACTTCTAGGGTGATGGCTTTGACTTCATCTACGCCCTTGATACGGGCAATCGTATCTGCCATTAACAGTCGTCCAAGTTGATGGCCTTGTAACTCTTTTTTAATGGCAATTTGATTGATAGTGGCACTATCAAATGTAATCCAAAAATCACAATAACCAATCACGACATCTGCATAAGTAAGGACCATGATTGTCGCAAGATCATTTTCTTCTAGTTCATAGAGAAAATTCTTTTCACTCCATGGTTCTGTGAAGTTTTCATTGTTAATAAGTAAGACCATCGCTAGGTCTTCTTTTGTCATTGGTCGCACTAAGAGACGACGGGTTTGTTCTTCCACGTTTAGTCCTTGAGATAAATTGGCTTGAGGGCCAACAAATCTTTTACTTCATGTTTTTCATCGATAAATCTTAGCATCGCATCAAAGCGATTTGATTGAATGCTTGTTAATCCTAAATAGCTAGCCTCACCAGCGACCGCATAGTTTTGATGTGCCGCGATATAGGCCATCACCTCATCATTGCTAATGATGGTATCTTCTACAATTGCATCAACACCCTGATAAACAGCAAAGTAAGAGCGATTGCTTCTGGCATTAGCAAGGCAAATCGTCGGTAAATTATGATCCGCGAGTACCGCTAACGATGAGACTTTGTATAATTTTGCTTCAATCAAGAAGGCCATGATTTTTGCAATGGTCACGGCAATGCGGACGCCCGTATAAGACCCCGGACCAATAGCAACAACAATATTGGCAATTTCTTTTGTTGTGAGATTAGCGGCTTTGAGGAGCCCATCAATTTCAGGAATCATCCATTCACTTTGTTGTTGCCAGGCTTCATAATCCTTCTTGGCAAAAACCTGATTATCTCGGGCCAACGCCACTGATAAATTTTTATTTGAACTATCGAGTAATAGTGTGATCATTAGAAAACTCCTCTTACTTGGTCCACAATCTCATCATAATGAGCATTGTCTCCAGAAATCGTGATGATGCGCTCATCTCCACCAGCGTGAACAAGATTAATTTTTAACACTTCCTGAGGGAGAAATTCTTTAATATACATCGGCCATTCAATGACCGCGATACCCTCAGTGCCAATAAATTCCTCAAGGCCAATATCCTTGTTGGCATCTTCGAGCCGATAAGCATCAATGTGAAATAAAGGTTTTTCAGCTTTGAAGTAACATTTCATGATGTTAAAAGTTGGACTGATGACCCGATCCGTGATTTTTAAGCCATGGGCCAAACCCTGTGTCAGTGTTGTCTTGCCGGCTCCAAGGTCGCCGGTTAGGGTAAGCACATCACCAGGAACTAAAAACTTGGCTAAGAAAACCCCAAGTTCGCGGGTTGTTTCTTTATTTTGACTTGTAAAAGTATATGTCATATTTATTTTCGTATGCTTTCGTTTAAAAATGTTTGGTAGTAACGGAGAATCTCTTCTTCATCAAAGGGAAATTTGTTGGTTGTCATCAAGGCCTGTGTCTTCTCTGCTTGATCAAAAATGACATCAACGAGTTCTTGATCATACTCGAGTGTACCTATATGACGTTTGAATTCGTTACGATCAAGCAGTTTTAGTGTGCCATTAGGCATGCGCTTGATGTCGAGATCATAATCAATATATTTAGCAACCTCGCCATCGATTAATGTCGGTGAGGCAATATTTGAATAGTAAGTAATCCCCTCTTCCTTTAGCATCGCAATCGTGTTAAACCACATTGTTTTGCTAAAGATAGAAACCGCCGGTTCTTTTGTGTACCAAATACGACCATTACTTTCAATGACTCGAGTCCTTTTTGAGGCCACTATCAACCAGGCTTCATTATCGACAAGGACAAAATTGCGCTTCCAAAAACGGTGGAGACTTCCATCGTGTTTATAACTTTGAATTTTGATCCATTTGCCTTTAAGACTCATCAGTCACTTCCATTCTCGCAATCTAAAAGATTGCCAGTTAATTTTAGCATATTTACTATTTGATACGATAAATTTCTAAAGGAGTTGAATAAATTGGTGAATGGCTTCAATATTAGTCTTGAAAATACGTGTAGCTTCTCCAACAAAAGGCACGGGCAGTGGGATAACCATGAGGTCATCGTTGTAGCTTAATGCAATCGTTAATTTAGAACCAATGAAGGATAATGTCATATCAATAAATGGTAATCCTTGTGGGAAACTTCTCAGTTGATCAAGGACTTTTTTGCTTAAGAATTTTTTATCTTCTTCTTGCTCGGTGTAAACAAGCAAATCACTATCTTCAAGTGTGAGCGAGAGTCCCTCAACCTCAGTGGGTCCGACAGCTTCTTTAATAGCCTCGGCACTGGGGCGACGGTAAATAAGCACGCGACCTTTAGGCGCTTTTACTCCTTCGACTGTCATCAATTTGCCAACAAAAACAAGTTGGTTTTGCTTTCCTTCTTGCTTATAGGCTGCATAGTCTGCGATTTTAATATCATATTTATTAAGTTTATATGTCACAAGATTTCGTGAGCCAGCACTCGTAATATCTTTGAGCATTTTTGCATCGAAAAAATCATCAAAGGTCATCTGTAATCCAATATCTTGCTGATAGTCCTTAAGGTTTAAATCGCCATAAACATAGTCGCTGATATGTTGATAGTAAAACGCCATATAAGCATTACCACGATTATTCGTATAACGCTTCATTAATTTTGAATAAACAATCACACCCACTAAGAGGGTAATAATGATGGCTAAAGCAAGCCCCATCCCTAATTCTCCAAGTGGGAAAAGTAAAATCACACTCAGGGTAATGATGATTAAAACCGCAATCATTACAAACAAATTGTAGAGGCGAAAGTTTTTGAAGAATTTAGCAAATCCACCACGTTCTTCATTGATTAAAAATTCTAAATCACGAACTTGTTGTTCGTCAGTTTTGTATATGTCTTCCATAATACTCCATTCTATTTGAGGGTTGCTAGTAGGCGTTTAGCCTGGGCATCACCGGCAAAGGCGGCTTCTTCAAGGTATTTGCGAGCCTTACCCACATCTTTGATGACACCACGGCCTTGTAGATAGGCTTCACCAATTTGTGTCTTTGCCTTGAGGTAACCTCGTTTAGCAGACTCTTCATAAAATGAAGCAGCTTTGACAACATCAACATCACCAAGCAAACCGTTTTCATGAAAAACCCCTAATTTATAGTAGGCTTTTGAGAAACCTTGTTCGGCGGCTTTTTGATACCAGTTGTAGGCTTTTTGATAGTCTTGGGCAATAATGGTTCCGCGTTCATAGGCGATTCCAGCATTGTACTGGGCAGCATCGTGGCCGGCTTCAGCGGCTTTAATAAAGAGTTCAACGCCGCGCTTTTGATCAAGGGCAACTGCCTTACCATAAAAGTAACAATAGCCTAAAACCGTGTCTGCTGGGGCATAGCCTAGTTGCGATGCCCGTGTTGCAAGATTAAAACCACGCCGATCATCTTCCGCTATTCCTTCACCCTGGACTAGGCGTCTTGCAAGTTCATGCATTGCTGCAGGCTCTTCACTTGAAACTAGTTTTTCT
>DATESM010000139.1:0-2943 GCA_035270805.1 Bacilli bacterium | reverse complement strand
CGTTCATCAAGGGCACTATATTGTCTATTCATGGTCATATTCTAACATTTAATCCTCGATATTAATATATTTATATTGACCCTTAATGATTGATAGTAAATACGTATCAACTCGGCGGCCAAACACCTTTGTGAGATGTTTTTTGTAAACGCGTAATTGGGGACGGTATTTATCCTCATCAATGTGATAAAGTTTATAATCAATCAGTTTAATGTGATCAGGCATCAATATAAATAAGTCGATAACAGCTTCTGCTTCATCGTCAACATCATAATAGCGATACTCGCGGTAAACGTTTTCTGGCTGCGCTTTTTGAAAAATATCCATTGCCAACACACGGTCAATCAATGTCCGTTCATGCTTATCTTGTATGAAACGAGTGTCAAGGGTAGCAAAGTCAACGACCTCCAAATAGCGATGTAATCTTGTTCCTAATTGAAGAAATGTTGCATCAACATTGTCATTTAAAGTGATGAGTCTACTGGCACGAACTTGCTTGACTACCTCAAGTTTTGGGCTAAAATGCTTTAGACTAAATTGATAAGATGAGGGTTTAACGCCGGCTGGAGCTTTTAGACGTTCTCCGAGTGATACCCTTATTTTGTGTTGATGATAATACGAAGTAAGTTCCAGTAAATTCAGGGGTGATTTTGCACTGGCGACTCGGGTAATATATGCTTTTTCGCTCACAGGAGATAAAATAATCATCTTTTCCTTTGGTCGCGTGAGTGCAACATAGAGAAGGCGTATTTCTTCGCTGATCAACTCTTTCAAATTGTCAAAGTAATCGAGGTAGTAGTTAATTGATTTTGCCTCATTAATGCGGCCAGTGGGGAGAATTAAGCCATATTTACCTGATGCTTTAAAACTACGACTGAGCGCATTAAAATTAAACCCACTGTAAAAACCAATAAAATAGACAATCGAAAACTCGAGGCCTTTAGAGGCATGAATGGTCATCAGTGTGACAGCGTTATCGACTTTATCAGTCAAAGAAACTTCAATTTTTTCTTCTTGTTCCTCATAGAGCTCGAAATGATCAATAATCGCCGCGAAATCGAGGTCATATTGTTCTAAACTAGCAACCATCTCGACGACGGTTAACAGTGTTTTACGATTATTGACAACATCACCTAGTGTTAATAACTTATCATTGATAGCAAATCGATTGATTAAGACTTCAACAATTTTTGATGGCGGACTCATCCCATAGTCTTCGACTAGTGACGTCATGTCTTTAATTAACGATGAAGTCAGAAAAGCCCGACTGTCTTCCTTTATCAAATCATAAATACTTTGATCATCAAGTCCGACGACAAAACTACGAGCAAAACTGGTAAAAGCAAGACGGAAATCATCATCATAGGTCTGCGTCATCACTTTGTTGAACAGCTTCAGTCCACTGAGAAGAACCTGAACGACACTACTATTTTTTGCATCTTGATTGTCAGCGGTGTAAAGGGGGATTTGTAGTTCATTAAAAATTCTGATGTAATCTGGTAAAAACTTACGCTTGCGACACAAAATCGTAAAATCACTAAAACGAGCGCCTCTGAGCGACTTTAAGTTTTGATCATAGACCTGATAACCGGCCTTAATTTTAGAAATTATATCAGTGCCAACCAGGTAAGCCTCCATCTCATCATTAGTGAGCTGATCATCTTTTGTGTACTCATAAACATCCAGCTCATAACTTTGTCCCCCTAGAAAGCCGTCAAATGAGACATTGCCGACACCAATTTGATGGGACTGGCGATAATCAGCACCGCCATAGGTAGACGTCATGATTTGGTTTAGCATGGCATTAACGCCATCAACAACTTGTCGCCGGGAACGATAATTATCAACGAGATTTAAGAGTGCGCCTCCCTTATCATGTTTGTAATCTTGATATTTTGATTGGAATATTTTTGGATTCGCATTACGAAAACCATAAATAGATTGTTTAATATCGCCAACCATATAGACATTGTCACGTGCGATAGCTTGCACAAAAATTTCTTGAATGTCGCTCGTATCCTGATATTCATCAACTAAGATATATTGATATTGCGCTTTAATCACACTATTAACACGTTGATCAGATACAATCCGATAGGCAAAGCGAGCAATATCTGAAAATGTATAGACGTTATACCTCTTTTTGAAATGACTCATTCTATTTGAAAATTCACGGTAAATATCGACAACAAATTGACACACCCACTTTTCACGATCGTAAACTTCACGTACACATTCTCTAGGACCACCCGCTAGTAGTGCTTTAATTTTCTTGAATAAGTCTTTGATTTCTTTTAAAAGAGGCTCATCATCAACATACTCTTCCTTATCAATCTTTCGACCCAATGATGCATTCCGAAGGCCAGGAATCACTTTAAGATAATCCTCATAGGTAGCTAGTGCGCTGAAGTTGAGCATCCACTCTTCATATTTGGCGCGCACTTCGTCATGCGCAATCAGTTGTGTCAACTCATCCATGAGCGTGATTTGGTCACGAATATATAAACAAAATTCATTGATGTTACGGTTGAATGTTTCATCCGAATAGTGTTGCTTAACATAGTTAGAGATAAAGGCTTCTTCATCAATTTCTAAACCCGTCTTACGATCAAAATCAAGAATGAGATTCATTAAATCCTTGTCATTATTTTTGAGATAAATTTTGACAAAAGAAAACAGTGCTTCGTCTTCATTTTCATATTTTTCCCGCAATATGTCCTCGATAATTTGTCTTCTTTTAATGTTATAAAGTCCATTATCAAACACTGAAATGTCAGGATTTAGATCAAGAATATAACTATATTTTTTGACTATTTTTAAGGCAAAACTATCAAATGTCGTGATATCACTAGCCTCAACCAATCCTGCTAAATGTTGCGTTTCGTGTTTGCCCGCTAACTTTTCTTTTAATCGTATTTTTAATTCCTTTGCGGCAAAATTCGT
>DATESM010000138.1:0-6652 GCA_035270805.1 Bacilli bacterium | reverse complement strand
GAAAAATGCAGGTGGAACCAACGCTACCCGCGTTCTTGGCCGCAAGGCAGGATTTACAGTCATGTTTTTTGATGTCCTCAAGTCTATCGTCGCTTATTGGACGCTCACACTTATTCTGACCCACACAAATCTTGGACAAATAGCCTGGGTCGCACCTACTGTTTATCTTGCAATGGTAGCGACGGCGCTTGGCCATGCCTACCCTGTCTTTTATGGTTTTAAAGGCGGGAAGGTCGTTTCGATTTTTGCCGGTTTTGCTCTTGCCACCAACTGGGCCTTAACGCTCATGAGTATGATTATCTTCTTCGGCCTTATTAGCTGGAAAAAAATGGTTTCACTCGCCAGTGTCTCGGCTGCATTAGCGTTCTTACTCTATGGATGGGTTTTCTTCTTTCCTGAAGTTGTTAACCTCACTATGTATGCGCCCGTTATCAAAGATATCGTCTGGTTCTATGGAGCCTTTACTTTTACCGCTATTCTACTCATAGTTAGACACCGGGCCAATATCAAACGAATATTGGCTGGCACCGAACGAAAGATTGGCGAACCAAGATAATAAGTGAGCTAGAAAGATAATAATAATAAACACATAAAAAAAGGCGGTATCTCTATGGATACTGCCCTTTTTATTTTCTGTAATTAGTACTATTTTCCTTCGTTTTGCATCGAGCGCATAATTGAACGCACTTGAGCTTCACTTGGTTTACGTCCCATTGATGAGAGCATAACACGGATTTGCTTTTCATTAATTGGTGGATTCTTCTTGAGTTGATTTTTGAATACGGCTTGGGCAATAAAGTAACCAGCAACAAGGCCGATAACTAAGGCACCAACAATGCCGCCAATCAAAGCACCAGTCGAGACAAGAAATAACATAGTTTATTCCTCCTTTGCACGGCCATCATAGGCCGCGTTATCAGTTCTGACACTAATTATTTCACCTTCTTCAATGAAGAGTGGCACACGCAAACGAAGACCCGTTTCAACAATGGCATCTTTTGTGGCATTTGTCACGGTATTCCCTTTAGCTCCTGGAGCGCATTCAGTGATTTTAAGGGCCACTTTAGCAGGAAGGGTAATACCTAGTACTTCGCCGTCATACATCGCAATTTCAACTTCGCTATTGGCAACAAGGAAATTCAATTCCCATGCCAATAAGTCCCGTTGGATTTCAATTTGATCATATGTATCATTGTCCATAAAAACAAGGGCATCACCAGTATCATATAAATATTGCATTTTTTTCTTGTCAATACTAATCCGTTCAACTTGATAGCCTGAGTTAAAGGATAGTTCGGTTGTTGAACCTGTGCGAACATTTTTTACTTTGATCTTTGCAACCATCTTACGCATCGCCGTTTTATTCAATAAAATGTCGAGCACATTATAAAGATTGCCTTCTTCAATAAAAAAGTTTCCAGGTCTTAATTCTGTAACGTTAATCATTTTGGTATCCTCCTATGAAAGTATTATAGACTTTTTTCTCTAGTTAGACTAGTAAGCCTTTTTAGCAAAAAAATAAAGCCGAAGCCTTATTTCTTTTCTTTATGGATTGTTGGTTTATTGCAACGGGAGCAATATTTAGTCTTTTCAATCCGTTCAGGTTGATTTTTCTTATTTTTGCTTGTAATGTAGTTTTCTTCACCACAGACTGTGCATTTTAGTAGAATGTTGTCACGCATATAATTCACCTCCGGTCTTTAAGATTATATCACAATTACTTGTAATTGCATTATATTTTTACCACTTGCATTATTTTTTTTAGTCTCGTCTAGTCATATTATAGTTATTGCGTGGTAAACAACAGATTTTAAGCGTTTATTTTGCAATATCGTCTCGCCAATTTTCTTGAAACCGTCCACTTTTCAGCATCGCAATCTCTATTTTGTAAGGTGCTTTTCCGTCAATATATGGCGTTTCAAGTATTTTGGGGATAGCTCTAAGACGTGGATGATGTACATACTGAGCGATAGTGACAAACCCTATCGTTCCATAACCAATATTTTCATGTCTATCTTTACGTGCACCAATTACATTTTTTGAGTCGTTGATGTGGATAACTTTTAGTCGTTCTAAGCCAATAATACGATCGAACTCATCGATAATTGCGTCAACATCTCCCACCTGATATCCTGCGTCATTGATATGACATGTATCAAGACAAACACCGAGACGTTGATTTTTGTCGACTCCTTGAATAATCGCCGCGATTTGTTCGAATCTTCGGCCAACTTCACTGCCTTTTCCTGCCATTGTTTCAAGCGCAATCGTCACATCAGTCTTATCATCAGCTAGAACAAGATTCAATCCTTTGATAATTTGAGCGATTCCAGCTTCATCGCCTGCGCCAACATGAGCACCAGGATGAAGAACAACAACACCGACTCCGAATGCGGCCACACGCTCTAGTTCTTCTTTTAAAAAACGTACGGCTAACTCAAATGTATCAGCCTTTGTCGTGTTCCCAAGATTGATGATATAGGGTGCATGGGCAATAATATTCGACTTTAAGATGCCATTCTCTGCTAAAAGAACATTTGCCTCTTGAATAAAGAATTCACTCGTTGGTTTCCTGATTGTGTTTTGGGGAGCACCCGTATAAAACATAAGTGTATTGGCCCCATAGCTAAGCGCTTCTTTGACACTACCGAGGTAATAATCTGGCCCGCTCATACTAACATGGGAACCAATGATGATCTCACTCATTCTTTAGCGTCCTTACGTTTAACATTGCGTACCGTTTCCATCACTTTATCATTAATGAGTTTCCGACGGTGTTTGCGTTTGACTTGTTCGACGGCTTTTTGAACTTTCTTTTTATAGCCAGGTTTAACTTTAGTTGTTTTTGTTTTGCTTTTTGCTAAGTTGATTTTAGTTTTAAGTTCATCATCAACACGATCGACGCTCGAGACTCTTTTTACCCGTCTATTCAAGGGTTTTTCGATGAATTCACCCTCACGGTAGAGCATATAAGTGAATTGCGCACCGAGGCTTTCGAGTTTTTCAATCGTCGGGAAGGTATCATGGTCAAAAAAGACATAACTATCGCCACTCTTATCATAACGGCCAGTTCGACCCGCACGATGAAAATAGAAATCAAGGTCGTGAGGCAAATCAAGACTTAATACCTCGCTAATGTTATCGATATCCATGCCTCTAGCGGCGATGTCACTAGCGACAATGATTGGAAATTCATCATTTTTAATACGTTTTAACATCGACTTGCGCTCACGACTTTGTAGATCACCATGCATGAGACCAACTTTATAATGATGGTTGATCAAGAATTCATACATTTCATTTACATCCTTTTTGTTACTGGCAAAAATAAGTAAAAGATACGGATTTTTCCATTTGATAAAATCAAGAGCAGCTTCGTATTTACTACGATGATGAATATCAATCGCATAGTGTGTTACTTGTCCACTTGTTTTTTGTTGTTTATCAATATCTACAACATGGCTCTTTCCCACGAACTTCTCGATGATATGATTCAATTTAACAGGGATAGTTGCACTGAAAACGAGTACTTGAGCACTATTTAAACTGACTAGAATTTGACTGACAAGTTCAAAGAACCCTTGGTCCATTAACATATCAGCTTCATCTAAGACAATCGTTTCAACTGTTTCAAGCGTGATAACGCTGTTTTCAAACCCAATATCTTTAAGTCGACCCGGTGTGGCAATTACCAATTGGGGCCCCAGTGCTAACTTTTCAGAATTACGTGTTTTTTCTAAGCCACCCGCTAAAAGGAGGATACGTAAGTTCTTGTGAAGTTTATTAATCTCAATGGCGAAGTCATAGATTTGCCGGGCTAATTCCCGGGTTGGAGCAATGACTATCGCTTGAACTTTATTCTCTTTTTCATTTATTTTTTCAAACAAAGGGACGAGGAAAGAGTGGGTTTTTCCACTGCCGGTTTGTGATCTTACAAGTAAGGAATCACCCTTTAAGATTTGGGGAATGACAGCCTCTTGAACAGGCGTCATGTCGACATACTTGAGTTTTGTTAGGGCTCCAATCAGACCTTCTGATAGAGCGAATTGAGTAAACTTACTCATAAGTCCTCGCTTTCTTTGCTGGATTGATACCATAATATTACTAGATAGATACCAACTTTATACTTTTTGTTGTTTTTTAAGTTATATGACGACTTTTGGTTGTTGTTCGTGATTGACACACTTAATTTCTAGGCTTGGATCGATACTTAGTAATACCTGTTTCATTTGTGTCATAAAAATCGACTCGATTTCATGCGGTAAATCTAAATAGTTGTAACGACTTAGTGTTATATCTCTTCTCACATAATGAGGAGCATCACCGCTTATATAAATATCGTAGCCTTCTTCCTTAGCCACAGTCCAGCTTCTTGAACCGCCGCCGCCAATAATGGCGACACTATTAATAATTTTGGTTCCTTCAGCAACAAGAAGTCCATATTTTGCATCTAGTCTTTCCTTTGCGTATTGAGCAAACTGTTCGATTGGCATACTATTTTGCAAACGACCGCCGCGGGCCATTGCATTACCAATCAATGGTTTAATATCGACTAAATCGAGTTTTCTTGCTAAGGCATCATTCATACCGTCTACACCTTCATCAAAATTAGTATGAAATGAGTATACCGGTAAATTTATTTCATCTAAATGGAGAACAAAATCCTTTTTTTTCGGGTCTCGTTTGAAGATTCGACTTCTTAACCCATATACCAGAGGATGGTGAGAGATGATCAAATCGGGCGCAAAGGCTTTAGCATCTTCTAAAATGGTTTCGTCAAAATCAAGACAAAGATAAATACGGGCAATATACTCAGGCAACTGACCAGCCATCAACCCGACAAAATCATGATTCTTTTTAGCTAGTCTTTTCGGGTATTTCTTTGACAATTTAGCTAGCAAGACACGTGTTTTAATCATTTTTTAAATCACCTTTTGTTGTTATAACATCGTATATCCTTCTTTTTAAATCAAGAAGTTCAACACGCCGTTGCTCAGGAAGATTGTTTTGGTCGAGTAAATAACTGATTTTGTTATATTCTTCGGTCCATTTTTTTATGAAAGCCGGAGTTTTTTTTCTGATATTAATCGGACCAAACATCGATTCAATCCCACAAACAAAACAAGGTTGATTAAGTGCAAATATGACCTCATAAAATTTGCCATCTTCTTCAATGACTTGTTCATCTTGAATTGAAAATCCTAAGTATGACACTACTTGTCGAAGTTCAGGCTCTTGCCCATGCGGCACTAAAATTAATTTTTTAATATGATCAAGACGCTCTTGGCCATGTGATAAGATTGAGGCGATTAATTCACCGCCCATGCCAGCAATGACGAGCGTATCAATTTTGCTTGGTAATCCATCTAGTCCGTCAGCAAGTTCAACTTGAATATTTTGATGGTATCCACTCAGATTGATTTGTTGACTAAGTCGTTCATATGGTCCTTTTTTGTTATCAGAAGCATAGAGATTTTTCATTCCTTTACTCGCAAGATAAACTGGCAAAAGTCCATGATCACTCCCTATATCACCAACTTTATCGTTAATATCAATATATTCAGTGATGGCCAACAAACGTTTAGGTAGTTTTTCCATGTTTCTACCCCTTGTTGAGGTAGCCTTGCAGGCGTTTTGTTCGTGAAGGATGGCGAAGTTTTCTTATTGCCTTTGCCTCAATTTGACGAATTCGCTCACGTGTAACCCCGAATTCCTTTCCGACCTCTTCTAGTGTACGTGGTCGATTATCTTCAAGACCATAACGAAGGATGATAACTCTTTCTTCACGAGGAGTTAAATCTTGCATTAAATCACGTAGTTCATCGCTCAAAAGTGATGCACGTGTGAATTGGGTTGGTGTTTCATTATCTTTATCTTCAACAAAGTCACCTAAGTGTGAGTCATCTTCTTCACCAATAGGCGATTCTAGACTAACAGGCTCCATTGCGATTTGTTGAATTTCGAGAATTCTCTCTGGTGTAAACTTACCATCTAATTTCTTACTGATTTCATCATGCGTCGGCTCGCGGCCTAACTCTTGCACAAGTTCACGCTGTGCTTTACTAATTTTATTAATTGTCTCATTCATATGAACAGGAATTCTAATTGTTCGTGCTTGATCAGCAATCGCACGAGTAATCGATTGACGAATCCACCAAGTTGCATAGGTTGAAAATTTAAAGCCTTTTGTATAATCAAATTTTTCAACAGCTTTAATTAAACCTATATTTCCTTCTTCAATTAAATCAAGGAATTGCATGTTGCTATGTGAATATTTTTTTGCGAGATTGACAACAAGACGAAGATTACGATTGATTAATTCATTCTTAGCATCAACATCGCCTTCCTCTTTATAACGCTTAGCGTATTCAACTTCTTCATCAGCCTTCAAAAGGTCGAATTTCCCGATTTCATGTAAGTATAATTTCACAGAATCGCTTGATTTGACATCAGCACTAGAAACACTTTGGTAACGGTCTACGAATGGGGACCTTTCAAATTCGACATCAAGTTCCTCTTCGTCACTACTATCAAAAGATTCTTCGAAGATAATATCTTCATCATCTGCAAAGTCTGATTCTAGTAGTTTTTCATCGATTTCAATATCGTCTTCGATATCTTCCTCAACAATGACTTCGATTTTGTTCTTTGC
>DATESM010000137.1:0-2414 GCA_035270805.1 Bacilli bacterium | reverse complement strand
GGCATCATAATTCGTGGGGACCACGGCCTCAATATCTTCAAACTTAACTTTAACGCCTTTTCCATAATAGGCTTTTGGTAAGGCTTCGCGGTTAAAAGCCCACGTCAGATAACTGCCAACAAGGGTAGCCTTTTCCCATTTTATGCGGCTCATCCAAAGAATGATTAAGCGTGTCATGTAATTGGCGATATTAAAAGGAAACATTAAAACTGAAACAACATAAAGTGGCAATTGAATACGCCAAGTGCGGGCGTGAAGTGGGGCAAAAAAGTGGCCAAGATAAGCTAGATAAAACATAAACCATAATAAGTGGGGTTTAGGTCCATGCGCCTTTTTGGCTCTTTTACGTTTTGACATCCCATCAATCGCGAATATATCAATCCAAATACCGTGATTGATCTTCTGAAAGGCATAATAGTTTTCAATGTATGTCGTGTCACTATGTCTCAACTTACCATAGCCAAGTGCGTAGTTTGGATCAGTTTTGAAGTTTTGAAGAAAATAAGGATGTTTAAATTCATGTCCTAGTTTCATCAGTTTATTGTAATCGTCTCGCGGCATGCCAACATCAAGATCATCATCCCAAGGAATGAATCCCTCGTGACGAATGGCACCGAGCGCAGTCCCACCAATTAAAAAATAGGTGAGATGATGTTTTTCACACACCCGTTTAAATTCTTTGAATAGATCAAGCATGACGACTTGTAATTCATTCATATTATTTTTTTAACTTCTCTTTAATTTGTGTGGTTGAAATTTCTGGAGTACGGGGAAGATAAACGACGTCACAATACTCTTTTAAGAAATCAAATTTTCCTGTCCAATCATCGCCCATCACAAACACATCAATGTGGTGTTTTTGAATATCGTCGATTTTTTGTTCCCATGTATATTCAGGGATGACTTCATCAACATAGCGAATCGCTTCAAGCAGTTTTTTTCTTTGTTCATAAGGAAAGAAACTTTTCTTTCCCTTAATATCATTAAATTCATCGCTAGAAAGTGCAACCACAAGCCAGTCGCCTTGCTCTTTGGCCCGTCTTAAAATATTAATATGACCATAATGAAGTAAGTCAAATGTCCCATAGGTGATAACTTTGCGCATATAAAACTCTTTTCTCGATAATATTCATAATTATAACTTTTATTGCTAATAATTGCGATATGTTGTCGACATAAAATAATTATCACCATCTAGGGCTTATGTTAATATAGAAGTAAGGAGTTCATCGATATGAATAATAACATCATCAAAATCAAGATTAAGTCCGATTTAAACCTATACGGAAAAAAGTGGCTGATTGAAAAACCTGTCGCCCAAGTTGTGATTGTGACGGGGATGGAAGAACATAGTGGTCGCTATGACACACTAGCTGAATTCCTTAATGAACATGGCTATAATGTATTTTCACTTGATTACTTTGGTCAAGGTGAGAATGTAAAGAGTAAAGAGCAAACGCTTGGTAATGTGCCTCCTCACGCCTTTAATCTTTTTACAGATGGTCTAGCCCATTTAATTAGAGAAATCAAAGAAGACAAACCACTGTTCATGCTTGGTCACTCGATGGGGAGTTTTCTTGCCCAAGAGTTTGCTCAACGCTATGGTGATTTACTTGATAAAGTAGTGCTTGTTGGTAGTAATGGCCCTGATCCAATTTTAGGCGTAGGTTTTCTCCTTGCTAAATTGACGGTCAGAAAAGGTGGTTACAATAAGACCAGTAAACTGCTTGCCAGTATGGCGATTGGCGGCTATCAAAAGTCGGTTAAAGATGCGAGAACGAGTGCGGACTGGATTAGTTACAATGAGGATAACGTTAACGAATATTTAAAGGATTCATTAAGCGGTATTACGTCGAGTAAAGGATTCTATAAAGAACTATTAAGAGGAACTAGTCGTCTTTATAAGAAGAATAATGTCATGAGGATGAAAAAGACCCTTCCAATTCTTATTATTGCTGGCCAAGACGATCCAGTTGGAAAAAAGGGTAAGGGAGTTGAAAAACTATATAAGATGTATAGCTCTTTAGCTTTTACTAACGTCCTCTATAAAATATATCCAAATATGCGTCATGAAATTCTCAATGAAAAAGAGAAGATGTCTGTCTTCAATGATGTTTTAGAATTCATGAAGAAATAGGCGATTATTGACAGCAAAGAAAACTCCTCGTGGCGAGGAGTTTTTTACTTGGGTGTCTATACAATTTGACTATTGTTTTTTAGCTTTTAGGAAGTAGAATCCTGCAAGAGCGGAAAGACTTAATGTGCTGACTAGTGCTACAAGACTATAGTTAGCCTTATTTACATTGACATTTCTAACACTAGAACCTGATGGAGTATAACCAGCGTCTGAAACTAAGTAAGTCATTCTTTCAAAGTATGTTACATCACCCACCTGAATCAAATCAGTTTGAATG
>DATESM010000136.1:0-10272 GCA_035270805.1 Bacilli bacterium | reverse complement strand
GGTTCCACCTGCATTTTTCGACCCATAATGGCGAACATCTTTTTGATAAAAATTCTTTCCAATAATGAGTGAAAACGATAAAGAACCGATCAAATAACC
The DNA here is from genome assembly GCA_035270805.1 of Bacilli bacterium. Taxonomy (GTDB): domain Bacteria; phylum Bacillota_I; class Bacilli_A; order RFN20; family CAG-826; genus DATESG01. The sequence goes on along the minus strand of DATESM010000136.1, from coordinate 10,173 downwards.
GAAGATAATACCTGCGAGAAGAATGAGAATTTTATAAGTTATATCCATTTGACCTCCTAATCAACCTAGTATACATTTAATCCTATTTATTATATAAAAGGAAGAGTTTTTTTGCTACAATGCTATATGTATGAATAGAAGGAAATCTGTATAAATGAGTAATAATGAAAAAGAAATACAACAATACACCGCTGACTCTATTGATATTTTAGAAGGTCTTGAAGGAGTCAGAAAACGCCCAGCGATGTATATTGGTTCGACAAACAATGTTGGATTACATCATTTGTTATGGGAAGTAATTGATAATTCGGTTGATGAAGCTATGAGTGGTTATGGTGACAAGATCACGGTCACAATTCATAAAGATGGCTCGATTTCAGTTCAAGATGAAGGACGGGGAATTCCCACTGGAATCAACAAGAAGACTGGTTTGCCTGCCGTTCATCTGATTTTCTCAACTCTTCATAGTGGTGGGAAGTTTACTGAGTCAGCCTATAAGACTAGCGCCGGTCTTCATGGTGTTGGTGCTAGTGTCACGAATGCTTTGAGCGAGTGGCTGGATGTCACCGTTTGGCGTGAGGGAAAAATTCATCATCTACGGTATGAACAAGGTGGCCATTTAGTTAAGCCACTTGAAGTCTTGGGAAACTCAAGTCGACATGGGACACTGGTCTCGTTTAAGCCCGATCCACTAATTTTTAAAACAACTGATTTTAAATGGGACACAATCACTAATCGATTACAAGAAAGTGCTTTTTTACTTAAAAAGGTCCATTTTTACGTCAAAGATGAAAGAACGGGTCTAGCCGAAGAATTCTATTATGAAAATGGCTTATTCGAATATATTGGTATTGTCAATCAAAGCAAAACGCCAATGAGTGACATCATTAATTTTGAAGATGACTATCTTGGAAATGGCAGCGGTCATAAATTAGTCGAGCCTATGCGCATGGAGATTGCCATGCAATATACCCAAAATGATTATGATGAGACGATATTGTCTTATGTAAATAACATTCGGACTAAAGATGGTGGAACACACGAAACTGGCTTTAGAACAGGGCTAACCCGGGCGGTCAATGACTTCGCAGCGGAAAACGGATTGTTAAAGAACAAGATGAAATTAGAGGGTAGTGACATAAGAGAAGGGTTAACCGCCATTATATCTCTACGTATTCCTGAGTCTATTCTCGAGTTTGAGGGACAAACAAAAGGGAAGCTTGGAACGCCTGAAGCGCAAAGTGCTGTCAATAATTTCTTTTACAATAAATTTATTTACTATTTACATGAGAACAGTGAATTCGCGGTCAATTTAGTTCGTAAGTGCATTGATTCACAAAACGCGCGGATTGCCGCACGCAAAGCCAAAGAGAATTTGAGAAAAACAAGAAAACCGAAAGACGAGTTAATTTTAAGCGGAAAACTCACGCCTGCTCAAAGTAGGGAGTATCATTTGAATGAACTTTTCATTGTTGAGGGTGATAGTGCGGGTGGTACGGCGCGGACGGGCCGAGATCGCAAGCATCAAGCCGTCTTACCTTTAAGAGGTAAGCCCTTGAACACTGACACGAATACAGTAGAAAAAATGTTGAAAAATGAAGAATTTGCAACTTTGATCAACACAATCGGTGCGGGATATGGACAAGAATTTGATCTAAGTGATAGTCACTACGGCAAAATCATCATTATGACCGATGCCGACACTGATGGTGCGCATATTCAAACATTATTACTAACATTTTTCTATCATTATATGAAGCCTTTAATAAAAGCAGGCATGGTTTATATCGCTGTTCCTCCTCTTTATAGAGTTAGTCGGATTATTAATAAGGAACTTAAATATGTCTATGCTTGGGACGATGCCTCACTTGAGAGTGCTAAGCAACAAATTGGGGCGGGATACCGTATCAATCGCTATAAAGGTTTAGGGGAAATGAATGCCGAACAACTATGGGAGACAACCTTAAACCCACAAACAAGAACGCTTATTCGCATTAATATAGATGATCCGCTTCAAGTTGAAAAACGTGTTTCAATTTTGATGGGAAAAGACGCAGGTAATCGCCGTAAGTGGATTGAAGAAAATATTGACTTCAATCAGTTTGATACGTTCATTGAGGAGGTTAAATAATGGCAAAGAAGAAAAAAATCACAGCACCGCCTGAATTTGCTCACGAAGAAACCATTCTTGAACTTCCAATGGATCAAGTCATGGGTGATCGTTTTGGCATCTATGCCAAAGAGGTTATTCAAAATCGGGCGATCCCTGATGCACGTGATGGGCTTAAACCTGTGCAACGTCGTATTATTTTCGCCATGTATGATGAAGGAAACTTGTTTAGTCGTCCTACAAAGAAGTGTGCCCATACAGTTGGTGCTGTTATGGGTAAATATCATCCGCATGGTGATAGTTCAATCTATGAAGCCCTAGCCCGAATGAGTCAATCTTGGAACTTACGCTTGCCACTCATTGATTTCCAAGGTAACAATGGTAGTATTGATGGCGACTCACCAGCGGCCTACCGTTATACAGAAGCACGTCTAAACCAACTAGCCGAGCTTTTAGTCCTCGACATTGAAAAGAACACAGTTGATCAACAATTAACTTTTGATGACACTTCATTTGAACCGATGGTTTTGCCTGCGAGATTTCCAAATCTACTCGTAAATGGTAGTCAGGGTATTGCGGTTGGTGTTGCTACTGAAATTCCACCACATAACTTAAGAGAAGTTGTTGAAGCTATTATTTATCGAATTAATCATAAAACTGCAACAATTGCCGATCTACGTGAATTTGTTAAGGGCCCTGACTTTCCAACTGGTGGGATAGTCTTTCTTGGTGAAGGGCTAAATAGCATCTATGAAACAGGTCGCGGAAAAATTGAAATTGAAGCTAAAACCGAAATTGTTAATGACAAAAATTCTAATCTGATTGTTATTCATGAAATTCCATATCAAACAAACAAATCCACACTCTTGAGAGAGATGGGACTGATCGCCAGTAATAAGAAAGTGGATGGTATTATTGAAGTTAGAGACGAAAGTGATCGGAATGGATTACGTATTGTTGTTGAGGTGAAAAAGGAAATAAATCCTGAAATTATACTTGAATACCTACTAAATAAAACCCAATTACGCACTAATTACTCCGCAAACGCGGTTGCAATTGCTGATAATCGTCCAAAGACCTTGAACCTTCTTGATTTTATTGATGTCTACATCACACACCAAATTAATGTTATAACGCGTCGTTCTGCTTTTGATCTTGCTAAGCAAGAAAAGCGTCTTCACATTGTTGATGGCTTAATTCGTGCGATTAGCGTCGTTGATGAGGTCGTTAAAACGATAAGAGCGAGTAAAGATAAAGCTGATGCCAAAGATAATTTAGTTTCACAGTTTTCTTTTTCGAGTGAACAGGCTGAAGCCATTGTTATGTTACAACTCTATAAATTAACTAATACCGATATTACCACCCTTGAAAACGAAAAAAGGGGTTTAGAAAAAGAAATTGGACAATTACAAGATATTCTTGCTAATGAGAGAAGCCTTAATCGCGTAATCATTAATGATCTAAAAGAAATTGCTTTAAAATATGGCGATGACAGACGGACAAAGATTATCGAAAAAGGTGAAGTCATTCAGGTTGATAAGCGCGATTTGATTGCCGAAGAAGATGTCATGGTCGCACTGACGCGTGATGGGTATATTAAGCGTAGTTCATTAAAATCCTATCGTAGCAGCGGTGAAAATGCCCTACCCGCCATAAAAACCGGCGACTTATTCATGATGGCCGATGTCGCTTCCACAAAGGATACACTCATTGCTTTTACAAATTTAGGAAACTACTTATTCATTCCTGTTTTTGAAATCAGTGATAGCAAGTGGAAAGATGAAGGAAAATACATTAGCTACATCGTTTCACTTAGTAGTGAAGAAAAAATTATTCGTGTTTTTAATGTTAGAGACTTTCGCAATGATCTATATTTCGTCATGGCGACAAAAAAGGGTCTGATTAAACGCTCAGTTGTTGGGGAGTTCACTGCTCAACGCTATTCAAGACCACTAACGGCTATTAAACTTGGTAAAGGTGACCGCCTTGCCGATGTTACCCTAACTAACGGCAATAGTGATTTACTCGTCATAGCCAGTAATGGTGTCTCTAGTTTCTACAATGAAAACGATATTACTGTTGTCAGCCTTAAGGCTGCGGGTGTCAAAGCAATTAGTAAATTAAAAGGTGCTCATATCTCCGGGTTGGTCAGCGTTTGGAATGACGAAAGAATTCGTATTGGTGTCGTGACTGATAATGCCCACTTTAGAATCTTTGATACCAATAACTTTGAAGTAACGCCACGTTTAGGAAAACTGCAAAATGTGATGCGTATATTTAAGAGTGATTCACATGAAATTGTTGGGGTTTTTAACTATCCTAAGAATAAAGAGAAACCTCTCATTAACCTTTTAACATCGACGAATCTCATTTTACCCATTGAACTTGAAGAGGTCCGCCCGATGCCACTTGATAAGTATGCTAAGCGCAACATTGAAGATATAGGGGAAGAAGAAAATGTTGTTGGCGTCTTCACCCTCGCAGTCCCGACAATTGATCAAACAATCAGAAGTGAAGAGCCACCACAAAAAGTGGCACCTTCCACGGTGACAAATAGTGAAGATGATGATACATACGAGCAGATTTCAATATTTGATGTTATAGATGAATAAAAAAAGCGATCGCAAGATCGTTTTTTATAATAACTTGAGGAGACTCGAGCCTATGGTTTCGTCGATTTGGCCGAGTGTTTGGACGAGGGTGATTAGATAGATAATTAAGAAGGCAGCCATGAGGATAAGAGCAATCAGCGTAAAGAGTTTTTCATCTTTGTGTACCTTAATCAACTGTCGTCTTTGGTAGTAGTAAGCCAATAAAACGATTGGAAAGCCCAAAAGGGGATTAAATAAACCAATCACCAAACCAATTGTTGCGATGATACGATTTTTATAATAGGTGAACTTGATAATTTTTTCTATTGCATTGTTCATAAATAGTATTATATAACAAATACAACAACTTATCAGGCAATACATTCAAAATATCCTCATTTTCGTGTAAGATAATAACGAGGTTATTATGAAAAAACTTATTCCGACATTTCACGCCCAACATATATACGAGGTCCCACTTGCATTTTTCAAGCAAATAGGGATTAAAAATATTCTTGTTGATCTAGATAATACGTTGGCTTCTTATCATGAACATGAGGCCAATGAAGAGGCGAAAGCACTCGTGCAATCAATCAAAGCGTCCGGGTTTAATCTAGTCATTGTCAGTAACAACCGCGGCTCTAGAGTCCAGGCGTATGCGCAAAGTGTTGGCGTCGAGTATAAAGCTAACATGCGTAAGCCACTTAAATTTAAATTTCTTCGTTTATTAAACGAGAAAAATTTCGAAAAACATGCGACAATATTAATAGGAGATCAACTACTAACAGATGTTTTTGTCGCCAATCGAGTTGGTATCAAATCAATGTTAGTTGAAAAATTGGTGAAAGAAGACCAATGGACGACACGGATAAACCGGCAATTAGAAAAGCCATTCCGCCGTCGCTTGATCAAAAAGAAAATGCTGAGAAGTTGGAGGGATATATATGGAACAAAATGATAAAATCATTCGCTGCCCAGGTTGTGGAGCCATTTTACAAACCGACTATGCCGGTGAAGAGGGTTATATTCCACTCCATGTCTTGCAAGAAAGCACGCCAGGACAGGCTATTTGCAAGCGTTGCTTTCGTATTCAACACTATAACGACGATCCCGCTAAGGAACCCGTTATTAGCCAAGAGTTCTTTAAAATTATTCACGACGCCAAAAAGAGTAAGTCTTTAGTCGTTTATGTGATTGACGTTTTTAATTTTGAAGCCAGTTTTAATCGTGAAATCAATGAGGCCTTAAGTGGACTCGATGTTATTCTTGTCGCCAACAAGGTTGACCTATTACCTAAATCAACTAATCGTGAACGACTTGAAGAATTTGTCCTCGAAAGAGCTAAGGCAGCCAAGCTTAAGGTGCGTCATGTTCTCAGTGTAAGTTCGACTAAAAATATTAGTACTGATGACTTACTTAAGGTCATTCTAGATAACTATAATGATCGTAATGTCTTTTTCATCGGTGCTGTCAGCAGTGGGAAGAGCAGTTTGATTAAAGCGCTACTGCGTAATTTTAAAAATGAGACAACACACTTGATTACGACGAGTATTTATCCAAATACGACCCTTAAAGTGATTGAAATCCCTCTCGATGAGAATAGATTTATCTATGATACTCCTGGGTTATCAATTAACAACAGTCTGCTTGGAATCGCCGAACGTGATGTGGTGAGAGACATTGTTCCCCGTGATGAGATTAAGCCTATTACTTTCCAATTAAAAGCTGGACAATCGATATTAATTGGTGGTGTAGCCCGTTTTGACTTTATCAAGGGACCTAAAACCGGATTCACCTTTTATGTCGCCCCAAATGTTAAGTTATTAAGAACTGAACTTGGTAAAGCAAATGCGACGTTCAATAGCCTTGTTAAATCAAATAAAACGCGGCCAATCACTAAACTTGTCTTCGATGTCACTGATCTAGAAATGACCGATATCATCGTCGAGTATAAAGATAAAGTCGATGTGGCCTGGAGTGGATTAGGTTTTGTCGCCTTTAAGGGGGCAAACCAAGTCTTAAAGATCTATTCGCCTCGTGGCGTCGTCGTGACCCATAATAAGAGCAAAGTATAAATATAGAAAAGAGAACATATGTTAACTGCAACACAAATTCGTTATTTAAAATCAGAAGCCCATCACATTGAAGCACTTTATCAGATCGGTAAGAACAAGTTAGGCGATACGCAACTTGAACTCCTAAGAAATGGTATTAATGCGCGTGAATTAATCAAGGTCAAAGTCCTAAAAAATGCTGAAATTGACTTAGATGATTTTGCCATGGAGCTAGCCGTCGCACTTAACGCTGATTTAATCGACGTTAAAGGCCACACAGTGACCTTATTTAAGAAAAAGGCCAAAGAAAGTAGTTTTAAGTTACCTAAATGAAAAGAATCCTCCTCGGTGGCAGTTTTGATCCAGTCCATGATGGCCACTTTACGATGGCTAAAGTTGCACTTGAACAACTAGACGCCGATATTGTTGAATTTGTCCTCGCGCCCCGCTCACGGTGGAAAGAGGGGGCTATTGATGTTGATGATCGCCTTAATATGCTTAAGGCTTATTTAAACGATGTGCCCTGGGCGCATATTTGCCTACACGAAGTTGAACAAAATGCTGATATTAACTATACAATCGAAACAATTCGTTTCTTTCTTTCAAGATTTCCTAACGATGAACTTTTTCTCCTCATCGGGGCGGATCAGCTAGATCAATTTAATCACTGGCATGAGGCTGAAGAAATCGCAAAACTTGCTAGAATCGTCTGTTACCGGCGTCCTGGCTATGGTTTAAATGAGAAGAACTTACGTGATTTTAGAGTTCAAGTTCTCGAAGGCAAAGAAAGCAATATTTCCAGCAGCGCTATTCGCGGCTTGTTTAATTTGGATACACATGACAATGTCATTGATTATATTGTAGATCATCATCTTTATTTCATGCATAAAATCGCAAATTTCCTAAGCGGTAAACGTATCAAACACTCTGTAGAAGTTGCCAAGATGGCAAGAAAAATCGCAGAGGCCAATGGACTTGATAAGAAGAAGGCCTTTCTCAGTGGCCTCTTACACGATATTGCCAAAGAGATGCCGGTTGATAACAGCGAATTTATTATGGGGACAGTCTATCCAGAGTACCAACATATGTTTAAATGGTTGCATCATCAGTTTGTTGGTGAATATATTGCTCGTGTTAGCTTCAATGTCAGCCAAGAAGATGTCTTAGATGCAATTAAGTGGCACGCAACAGGTAAAGCTCAGATGAGTTGGCTTGCTAGGGTGCTCTATAGTGCGGATAAAATCGAACCGACAAGGAGTTATGATAGTGAGTACATGATTAAGGCTTGTCTAGCAGATTATGAGAAAGGATTTGTGCTCGTTCTTAAAGAAAATAAGAAATTTCTTGAAAGTAAGAACATGGACATTTCTAATGAGTTAACGCAAGCCTGTTTTGATTACTATCTAAAATAGCAACAAAGTAATAAGCAAAGGAAAAGACCATCTTTAGCGAGATGGTCTTTGTTTTTGGGCGTAGAAGGACTTAACTCTTAATTTTTAATGTTTTGTTGTTAATGTTGCCACTTACAATAATGTATATTATGTAAACTAATCTATATAATTAATACATTTTATGAGTACTAATAGCATTTAACGAATTATGTGTGTATCGTTGTTTACACCATTTATCGCGGTAGTTATCCACAATTGGAGCGGATTATTACTACTAAATTAATACTATTTAATCACTATAAGTGTTTTTATATTCTTCTTTTGTTATTGAATACATCGAGTAACGAGTTTGTGATTAGACTTAATTGCTTTTCATCTAAACATGTTACAGGACCGACTTTGCGTTGATAGTTTTCCCCATTGTATTCGGAATTGATAATCGGTCGGATATAGATTCTGACTTTATCAACGGTGCGAATTTGACTAATCTTTGCATAACTATCATCGACGGTGACAATCTTTGGTAGGCGTCCGATGTTTAATAAGGCATTTTCTCCACCATCACTAAACTTTGTCGTCAATGGACATACAAGTACATTTTGACTGAGTTCACTTGAATCATGGAGAACGACAGCATAGTGACGATCATTGAGTTCGCTTCCGACGTTGCGTCCAAAGTCGACTTCAAATACTTCACCACGCTTAAGACGATAGCGTAATGTATTAGCGTAAAGAAATGTTGAATAGCCATGTAATCGCTTAATCCACTCCATTAATGACTGGAAGGAGGCTATCTGTGCTTTTTCTTGTTTGCTAATGTTGAAATCGTATTCACATGAATTGCTAATTTTCACGAACCGATTTTCTTCTTGATAATTGTTATAAATTGACATGTTGTTCCTTTCGTTTAAAATCCTTAATACGCTTACTATATAGATAGAGAGATAATTTCAAAAAATGTACACAATCAATAAAAAAAGGAGAAATATTTCAAATTTCTCCTTTTAATCATATAATCAGTTAAATTTAGTCGTTTAGTAGTTCTGATATTGGTTGTCCAATGAGAGTTTTGGGCTTTTCAAGGCCAAAGTTAGCTAGAACTGTTGCCCCCATGTCCGCAAAGGTAAGGTGGTCGGGGAGGAGGCGACCATTTTTATAAGATTTGGAGATACAAAGGAGTGGAACCATTTCACGTGTATGGTCACTACCATGCCATGTTGGATCATTTCCGTGATCGGCGGTAATCATGACTAAGTCGTCTTCATTAATCACTTCATACAGCTCGCCTAAGCGAACATCAAATTGTTCGAGAGCATTTGCGTAACCAATTGGATCACGACGGTGACCAAACTCACTATCAAACTCGACAAGATTTGTGAAGACAAAACCCGTGAAATCGTTTCTTTTGGCTTCAGCAATGGTTTTATCCATACCGTCTTCATTTGATTTTGTCTTTTGGGTCTTGGTTACACCAAAATTATTGAAGATATCGCTAATTTTACCCACGCAACTCACTTCTAAACCGTTTTCGGCCAAAATGTTCATCACTGTCTTTTGTGAAGGACTAAGCGCTAAGTCGTGTCTATTTGCGGTCCGTTTGAATGTTTCTTTGCTTGTGCCGATGAATGGCCGTGCAATCACACGACCTACGAGGTATTCTGGCCGCATGCAGATTTCACGGGCGATATCGCAGCAGCGATAGAGTTCTTCTAAACCGATGACTTCTTCATGGGCAGCGATTTGTAAAACGCTATCTGCGGATGTATAAACGATGAGCTTGTTATCCCGCATTGCCTCTTCGCCAAGGTCTTCAATAATCTCGGTCCCACTAGCGGCAATGTTACCGATGATTTTATGGCCTGTTTTTTCTTCGAGTTCATCAATTAGTGCTTGGGGGAAACCATGTTCTGTAAAAGTCTTGAATGGTTTAGTCGTATGGATGCCCATCATTTCCCAATGGCCAGTCATCGTATCTTTGCCATTGCTGGCTTCATGGACACGAAGATTATAAGATTGTGGGTGATGTG
>DATESM010000135.1:0-7830 GCA_035270805.1 Bacilli bacterium | reverse complement strand
GGTCTAAGACTTGCACAAAAAACTTTAGCGGCTGAAATAATTCGTATTGTCCATCATGAAGATGATTTACAGCGAGCTCTTGCTATGAGTGAAGCACTCTTTAGTGGTGAAGTCAGCCAACTAAATGAAGATGAAATTGCTGAACTATTTAGCAATATGATTGTCGATGTTGCAGATGGTTTACGCCTCGAAGAAGTTCTCATTCATGTTAAAGCCGCAAAAAGTAAACGCGAGGCTCGTGAATTCATCGCTGGCAACTCGATTAGTGTCAATGGGCTTAAGGTGATAGATGCTGAAACTGTGATTAAAAAGGAAAATGCCCTCTATAATCAATATTTTATCTTGAGACGAGGGAAGAAAAACTACTTTGTAGCTAGAATTATCTAAGCTAATGATCGATACAAGAAAGACTCTCGACGAGAGTCTTTTTTACATAAAAAAACACTCCTCCTTGCTTGGAAGAGTGTTTGATATCGAACTAACGATTAGAGAATTCTATTGTAGAATTCGATAATTTGCGCTTCGTTGATTTCTTGAACGACTTCTGTACGTTCAGGTTTACGATCGAATCTTGCAGTTAGTTTTTCTTTGTCAGTTGTGACAAATGGAACGGCTGTAGCAAGTGTATCGAGGTTGGCCTTAATGACAACTAAGTCTTTACTGCCTTCAGCAACGCTAATCACATCGCCAGGTTGGACTAAGTATGATGGTAAATCAACTTTAGCTCCATTGACGAGGAAGTGACCGTGATTGACGAATTGACGAGCTTGACGTCTTGTTCTTGCAAAACCACTTCTGAAGACTAAGTTGTCTAAACGTGATTCAAGAATTTGGATAAAGGCTAAACCGGTAACTGTGTTTTTGTCCTTGACGGCCATTAAGAATAAACGACGGAATTGACGTTCGTTCACACCATAGGTATGACGTAACTTTTGTTTTTCAACAAGTTGTTTGCCATATTCTGAAGGTTTTTTCTTGCGACTGTTACCATGTTGACCTGGTCCATAAGGACGTTTCTTAAGCTCTTGGCCGGTTTCAAGAATCGAAATTCCTAAACGGCGTGATAATTTCCAATTTGATCCAGTGTATCTCATGATTGTTTCCTCCTTTTGTTTAATTTGCAAAATAAACAATAGGTGTAAATCCCTTACTTCGGATGAGAGCCTCAATGTTTTCACCATATAGCTTAGGTTACTAGCAACCGAATCATTGGCGCTCATCAGACAAGTAGTATTTACATGCTGCTTACATGCTAAATTAGTGTACTTTAATTATTGCCGTGTGTCAAGAATAAATCCTCGATATCTGAGGAGGCTTATGCTGGGTGTTAGGCTATGAGTATTTTAGCATAAAAGGGTCTAATATTACATTTCTCATCGTTGGTTTAATATAAATATTAATTAACCTAATACAATTTACTTTAAAGAGCGAATTTTGTATAATCAAACATAGGAAGTATCGTATGAAAATCAACATTTTATTAGAATTACTCGGATATATCAGTATCGGTGTTGCCGTTGTTATCTTAATTGTCGGCTATTTTTTATTGCACAAATTTGTGCTTGTTGGCCACAAGAATCGCCGGCTTCAAAGCGCGATCACACACAAATATAACTACGCACACAATTTACTCTTAAACGAGGATAGTCAACATTTAAGAAGAATAGAAGCGATTAGTGACATCAATTTATTGATGAGACCTGTTTACGAAGAGTTTTATAAACGTTTTGAACATTTACGCGATATTGAAGATCGCCGTGCGTCAAAGGCCGTACAAGTGCTAAACGAAGAACTGGTTAAGGGAAATAAAGAATATAGAAATGCGTATCAAGATAATCGTCGTATCGTTAATGAATACGAAGTTAAGGTACAAATTCTCAATCGCGATTTGGCTAATGTGATTAAACCAGAAACAGACATTCGTGAAAAAAGCATAGATGACAAAAAGACTTTCCGCATCATTAAAAATATGTATCGGGAAAACAAGAAAGAATTAGAACTCGTTGATAATTCTTTTGAGAAAGTATTTACGCATCTTGAACGTTTGTTTGTCCAACATGAAGACGCGCTTAATGGGGCCTTTTATGACGAAGCAAATGCATCATTAGAAAAAATACGTCGCGCTCTAAAAGATCTAGAAAAAGTGTTAAAAGTATTACCCCTTCTTTGTGTCAAAGCCACAGAAACGATTCCACAAAAGCTTGATTTTGTTCGTAAACGCTATCAAGAACTTGAAAAACAAGGCATTCCTCTTCCTCACCTGATGGTTAATGCGCAACTCGATAAATTCAATAACTTTGTCGATGTGGCGAAGAACCGCCTACGGAATTTCGATTATCATGGAATCGATAATCAATTTATTCAAATCGAACAAACTGTTGGCGACCTGCTGGTTCGCTTCGACGATGAAGTGAGACAAAAGAACATCTTCACTGATCAGTTTGATAAAATCTATCAAAGCGTCAATGATATTGAACGTCGCTACATTCGACTCGTCAATAACATGACTAATATCAAGAAAGTTTACCTAATCACTGAAGAGACAGATGATAAACTGGAAGTCATATCGAGTAAATTAAATGATCTGTCAAATACTAAACGGATGCTGGATAGTTTTACGCATTCATCAACAAGACAACCATATTCAGTATTAGTTGAAAAGATGATGCAACTCAAAGACGAATACGAACTGGCTGAGAAACTACTCAGCGAGTACTTCACACTGATTGACAGCTTACGGGCTGATGCTGAACGAGCACATACATTAATCAAGGTTATGTTTTTCGAGTTAAAGAAAAGTGAAGCAAAGTTAAGAGAGATGCAAGTTAATCAATTTGCGAACACGCTTATAGAATCATATAGTCGTTGTTATATGCTCATCGATTTAATTGCCCAATGTGTCAAAGAGTCGCCAATTAATATTGATCAAGTTAATGCCTATGCTGATGAGCTAAACGATTTAGCGGATCGATTAATCGAAACTGTTAATCAAGAATCCACAAACGCTAATTTGGCAGAAGCGACCATCGTTTACTTAAATCGCTATCGCAATCAATATAGTGATGTTCAAACAAAATTGACCGATGAAGAAATCAGATTTTTTAATGGTAGTTTCACTGATGTTTCCACTAATTGTGCTGATACCGTCAAACACTATTCAAACCGTGAAAAACTATGATTTATCTCGACAATGCCGCAACAACAAGAGTTCATCCGCAAATTTTAACACTTTATAGTAAGATTTTGAGCGATTACTATGCTAATCAAGGCAGCAGTCATGCGCAAGGCTTACAAGTCAATGAACTAGTCAATAAGAGTAAAAAGAGTATCCTTGACTCTTTAGGACTTGGTAGCGAAAGTTATCAAGTTGTTTTTACATCTGGAGCAACTGAAGCAAATAACTTGTTCTTAAAAGGTTCAGCCCTTAATTATGCTACGAGAGGACGGAAAATTATTACCTCGATTGGTGAGCATTCTAGTGTGCTAAAACCATTACAAAGATTACAAGATGATTATGGCTTTGAGCTCGTCATTCTCCCTCTTTTACCTGACGGGAGCATCGACCTTGATGTCCTTGAGCGAGTGATTGATGATAAAACGATTCTTGTTTCACTCATGGCGGTGAATAATGAAACGGGTGCAATTAATGATTTAGTCAGAATTCATGAAATAATTAAGCCTTACCCCAAGTGTCTATTTCATAGTGATGTGACACAGGCACTGACAAGAATTAATATTGATTATTCACTGCTAGATGCCTTTTCTTTTTCGGCTCATAAAATCAATGGACTTAAAGGAAGCGGAGCACTTGTGATGAGAAAATTTATTCAAATTAAACCGCTATTTGAGGGCGGTAATTATGAATATGGATTTCGAGCTGGTACCCCTGATAGTCCGAAAAATATAGTCTTAGCTAAAACACTTAAAACGGCGATTAAAAATGCGAAAATGCACGCAGAACAAATAAAATTCATGCACGATAAACTGAGAGATTATCTCAGCTCAAAAGCTGAAGTAATCCTTAACTCCAGTGTCGATACAGTACCATATATTGTTAATTTCTCCCTGACACAACATCGGGCTGCTGTGATAGCGGCCGCTCTATCTTCACAGGACATTATGGTAGGTACGACAAGTGCCTGTAGTGCTAAACTTAATGAACCAAGTCGCGTTATCATGGCTATGTTTAATGATGCAAAAAGAGCGACAGAAGTTATCCGAGTGTCCTTGGGGACGTTCAATACTCTTGGAGACATTGAGACCTTGATTAAGGCCCTTGAACAACTATTTGAGGAAACAAGACGTGGTTAGACAATTCATGATTAGTTTTGGTGAACTATACACCAAAGGAAGAAACCGTGACCGGTTTATTCGACAACTTAAAGGCAATATCAAACATGCGCTACACGGGTTTGATAATGAAGTGGTCATGACCCATGATCACCTTTATATTCGTGGCTATGACCTAAATCGTGAACAAGACATGCTAGATATCCTCGTCGATATTAGTGGCATTTTTTATGTTAGTATTATCGAGATTTATGATAAAGACGAAAAAACTTTGCGCCACGCCGCATTAGATATCATGAGGCGAAAGAGCATTAAAACATTCAAAATATTTTGTAAACGCAATGATAAAACCTATCCGCTTATGTCAGATATTATCAATCGCATGTTAGCCAAAGAAATCCTGCAAAATACTGAGATGACCGTTGATGTCCATAAGCCAGATTTCACACTAGAAGTCAAAATTTATCATAATGGTGCTTACTTTATTGTTGATAAGTATAAAGGAGCCGGCGGTTATCCACTAGGAATTGTCGGTCAAAGTTTAATGATGTTGAGTGGGGGTATCGATTCACCTGTCGCCGCGTATTCAATGCTCAAGCGGGGGATTCGAATTTCTTGTATTCATTTTGCTTCGCCCCCTTACACCCAAGAAGGTGTCATTTATAAATTAAAAGAACTATTAGGGGCGCTTAACCGTTATCAAAGCAAAATTGATCTCTATGTGATTCCCTTTACCAAGTTACAAGAAAAGATTTATGAACAAGTTAGACCCAGCTACACAATTACGATCATGCGGCGAATGATGTATAGGCTCAGTGAACGCTTGGCAAACCGCTTACACATAAAAATGCTTGTTAATGGCGAATCGATTGGTCAAGTTGCCTCACAAACACTTGATAGTATGCATAGCATTAATGCGGTCACAACGATGCCCGTCATTCGCCCATTAGCGACGGTCGATAAAGAAGACATTATTAAGTTGGCTCGCAAGATTAAAACCTATGATATCTCGATTCAGCCTTATGAAGATTGTTGTACAATTTTTACCCCAGTCAATCCCGAAACAAAACCAAGAATTCTCATTGCCGAAGAAGACGAAGCTAAATTTGATTTCGAGGCGCTGATTGAAGAAGCACTCGATAACCTTGAACACTTGATTATTTCTCAAGAAGACGATATCTTTTGATTTTTAACTAGATTGTAATGCCATTTGCTTTGATATACTTATAATTAACATTAGGAGTCAGCATGAAAACTAAATCAAAAAAAATAGTCTCTCTCATACTAGCGAGTTTTTTGCTTGTCAGTTGCCAGTCTCAGGGTGAAAATCACTTTACCGATGATGACCCTCTCCGCCTTGACTTACAGAATGAGAAATTGACTATTTTGCAGTTAACCGATACCCATTTATCATTTGGAATCGACTATAACGATCAGAGGACGTTTAAACTGATTACGGCGTTAGTCGAATATACTAACCCTGATATTGTTGTTTTTACAGGTGATCAAACGATGGCACCTTTTGGTCCACAACTATTTAATCGTCTTTGTATGGAGATGGATAAACTGGATGTTTATTGGACTTTCGTGTTTGGCAATCATGACAATGACCATTCTCGTTATGAGGACTACTTCAAATTTACTGACCAATATGATAAGTTACTTTTTAAAGTCGGTCCCGAACTAACAGAAGGTGGTTTTGGAAATTTTAAGATTGAAACCTATTACGATGACACACCATTCTATCAGCTCTATATGTTAGATACCCATAGTGAAGTGGGTGGAGAGATGTCGTATGGATGGCTAAGTGAAGCGCAGGTCAACTGGTATGATACACATGCTGAAAGTGATAAGTCCAGCGACGTAAAGTCTTCGATATTTATCCATATTCCACTCATGGAATACTTGGATTTTACTGAGGAAGCCGCTGTGGATGGTGTTAAGGGTGAAGGCATCTATCACCAAGGAATGAATACAGGTTTATTTGATGTGATTGTTGAACATGGTGTGACACAAGGTGTTTTTGTTGGTCATGATCACCTTAATAACTTCAGTTTTCTTAAAGACAATGTCTTGCTCGCCTATGGTCAAGCCAGTGGCTATAACGGTTACGGTAATACTAATAAAGGTGGACGTCTAATCGAAATTGATGCGACAAAAACGATGACAACACAGCTAATTCTTGATACGGAGGTTGGTGTATGACATTTAAATCTCGGCTTTTTATCTTTTTCAATACGTATATGTGGTTTGCGATTCTGCTCTTTTTTACCGGCAGTTTGTGGACGCTCATACTGCCAGTACTTGGACTATTAACACTTGCATTTGGAGGATTCATTCATGTTCGACATCTTGATTAAAGTACTCATTTATGCGTCATGGGCTGGCTTAATATTGACACCCACTAGTCTTTTGGGGTTACGTCTTTACTATCTTTTGTCTTCAAAGGACAACTTAAAGACCAGGTTGTTAACGGTGCTGCTACCCTTTTCAATTGGTATTGAGTATTATGTCCCTCAATCAAGGTTTAAAAAGACTTATCGCCTGGTCTCCATCATCGGTTTTGTTCTCCTATTTCTTATGAGTTTATTTCTTTTTTATATGTATAAGACAAATTAAAAACCCTTAACAATGTTAAGAGTTAATAATGATATAAGCGATGAATAATCGCTTTTTCTATGTGGTTTGATCTATGAGCCAATTAAGGGCAATCGGAAAGTAGAGCGCCCAAGCTGTTTCATTGTGCCCCATTAGCGGTTCAACATGGGCTTTGATATCCTGATCGGTATAACCGTTATTTATAAAGGCTTGATATATATCATTAACATGTTCAGCTATGTTGCTAGATTCAGCCCCACCACCATATACATATATCTTGGGTTTCAGACTTAAGCTCCCGAGCTTAGCCTCGCTAATAACGCTTGTTATCGTCCCCGTTTGATAAACCCACATTGAGGTAGAAAAGAGGAGAGCATGACCAAAAAATTGAGGATAGGTTAGTGTCATATAAAATGACATAATGCCACCTAAACTAGATCCACCAATAAAGGTGTTTTCTTGCGATTGATAGGTTTTATAATTCGAATCAATATAAGGTTTAACCGTATCAACGATAAACTGTGCGTATTATTCTCCATCAGGCATAATGTCATAACTATTAGCACTTGTGGATAGGGGCCAGTCAACAGTAAGTTCGTTTAGTCGCTCAGGGCCATTGTCAATGCCAACGACAATCGCTCCTTCATAACCCATGTCCATCATCGCGCCTATTGTTTCGTCAATTCGCCATTCGCCAGCGAAAGCGGTGTATGTATCAAATAAATTTTGACCATCATGCATGTAGATGACTGGATAGCGCTGTAAGTCTGTACTATCATAGCCATCAGGTGTCCAATTACGGATTAGTCGTGACCGATTATCACTATACTGTGTCATTGTTAAGGATACAGTTGTTAATTGTCCCCTCGTGACAGAAGTTTGATTAATAGTATTTTTAAATGCGGCAACGGTATCATTTTTTGTTTGACTACCTTGGGCCAG
>DATESM010000134.1:0-4086 GCA_035270805.1 Bacilli bacterium | reverse complement strand
GTCGAGCGATAATTTTCATTTAATATTACAGTTTGGACAGG
Organism: Bacilli bacterium; assembly: GCA_035270805.1. Taxonomy (GTDB): domain Bacteria; phylum Bacillota_I; class Bacilli_A; order RFN20; family CAG-826; genus DATESG01. The sequence continues at coordinate 4,045 of DATESM010000134.1, read as the reverse complement.
AAACTTTTTATCAAGACTGAGCATAATTTCGTCGTTTGCGCCGCGCCAGGTATAAATTGTTTGATCGGGATCACCAACCACATAGAGGCTTGTTGTCTTAGCTAACAATTTATTTAGCAGGGAAAACTGAATATCGTTTGTATCTTGAAATTCATCAACAAGAATGTGGTCATAGCGACCTTGCCATTTTTGCCGTACTTTTGTTGATTCAGTCAGAACAATAAGTGTTTTAATCATTAAATCATCAAAGTCTAGTGCATTCATCGCCACTTTGCGCCGTTCATAGTCTTTCCATATTTCGAGGGCTTCTTTTTCGTTTGTAAAACGTTCAAATTTAATATTGATATCTTCTGGGGTTTTGCCTAGTGACTTATTGTAGCCAATGTATTCAAGTGCCACTTTGATAATTTCATCTCTTTTTTCATGACCCCGTGAAACAGCGACATCTTTAACAAGACGTTTTTGATCATCCTCGTCATAAATCATAAAGGCGCTGGAATAGCCGGGGAAAAAGGAGATTTCTTCGCGAAGAAAGCGAGCACAAAATGCATGAAAAGTTGAGAGTCTAATCATGCGAGGATTGATATGTGGTAGTAAATTTGCAACTCTCTCTCTCATTTCATTAGCGGCCTTGTTTGTAAATGTGATGCCTAAAATGCGGTCCGATGGAACGCCAAGATTTTCAATCAGATGGACAATGCGGTAGGTGAGAACGCGTGTTTTACCACTGCCTGCTCCGGCAATAATCCGTAAGTATTGTGCATCACTTGTGACAGCTTCATATTGTTTTTTGTTTAAATCATTGATTAAATTCATATCTTACCTGGATGTGTTTTATTATAACATAATAAAGCATGGTAAGAGGGGACAAAGCCGGCTAATTGTTAAAAATATAATCGGCTATTTTATTGGCTCCGACTAGTCTTTCTTCAATCACTTGTTGTTTGATCATAAATAGTGTTGGTGTTCCACTAATACAAGGGATCGAATCAGTGATTTGACAGCGATTATCATCCCGACTATGATCAATAAAATAAACGCACTTCATTTTTAAGGCAAAGGCAAGCACGTCCTTTTCGATTAACTGACAGTAGTAGCAGGTCGGTGAATAATAATAGAGGTAATATTGCTTGCTGGTAATAAGGGGAATCTCATTGCTGCTCACATGAGTAAAATCGCTATATTTCAGCTCAATTTTATCAGCAAAACCTATATTAAATACACTAACGGTGATTAAAATAATCTTTGATATTTCTTTTATCATATTCATAAGTAGACATCAAATAACTGAAGTGTGTCGCAACTGACTATGATAAAATATAAACATGAATTTGATTTCGCGGACACGCACACATCAACTTGTTTATGTCGCCATCATGACGGGCTTAACGATTGTCCTCAGTATTTTGACAAATTTCATTCCCTTTATGAGTCTTTTTCTAATTGTCTTTTTACCCTTTGTCGCAGCACTTGTCGCCATCGTCACGGATTTAAAATTCTTCCCAATTTATGCACTCTCCTCTATTCTTCTTTCGGTGGTCGTCGATGCGCAAAACTTTTTAAATATTATTTTTTATCTGCTCCCAGCCCTTGTGTCCGGGCTTGTGATTGGTGTGACGTATAGATTGAAGCTTAATGGCATCTATATCCTGCTAGCCATCACACTCATTAATCTCCTTGCTAATTATGCAATTATTCCTGTTCTTGATCATTTATATCAAATAAACTTTATCCAATATGCCCTTGGTCTAATTGGTCTTGGTTCACACCCACTGGCCAATGCTGTTTTCATGATGTTTCTTTTTATCCTTGGCATCATACAGGCATCACTGACCTACATGGTCATTCGTGACGAACTTCACCTGATAAAAGGGGAAATTTTTGAGAACTATGATAAAATCAGTCTCATTGTTTTAGCGCTGATATCACTTGTATCAGTCATCTTTTCCTTTTTTCATCTTGGCCTTTCACTCGTCTTTTTTTCCAGCGCTACGCTGTTAGCCACTTATCAACTCGTCTATCTTTTCAAAAAGAATCTTGTTTTGTTTTATATCACCTTGGGTGTGGTCATCGCCTCACTCCCTATTAGCTTTGTTTTAAGTGAACTCAATCATGCCTATCCTCTCAATCTCTACTTAATACTACAAGTATTAATTGTTGTCATCCTCATGTTTTTATGGGAATATATACTCAGTAAGAAGGATAAATTAAATGGGTAGTTTCTTTAAGAAGGTCGGTACAGGTTTCCTCGTTATTATTTTGTCACCGTTTATTGTGTTGGCATATGTGCTTTTTGCCGTCTACGCTGTACTAAAATTTATTGTCCTATGGTTTATTGCTGTCAGCAAGTTCTTCGTTGGTGAAAAAATCACCGACCCCCTCGATATTGATCGTAAGGCCGCTAATCTTTTTGAGGAAGAACAAGCTGGAAAAAAAGCAAAGCAACCGGCACCAGAAGCTGGCAAATTTGCAGGAGCCACTATCAATATTTATAGCAACAAACCACTCGATGAAGATTTTAATCGACCCATATCCCACTTTGATACTGTCAACTCTCAAATCACATCAGAAGATGTTAAACAACTCAGTGAATATGAGACGAAAATGATTGAAAATAAAAAGACAACTGTCATGAACGAGGTAGAAGAGGATGATTAATTTTCTCATTAAACTATCAGAAACTGATAAACGCCTTATTATTGCCCTCTTTTTACTTGTCATTCTCCTCCTGGTCATCTTTGGTCTTATCTATGACTCAGTTGTTCGCATCATGGATAAACAAGGTAAAAAAATCGATGCAATGATGAGTCTTCCAATTGCATCAGGCTTGATTATGAGTCGAAAACAATTCAAAAAAATAGCTCATTATAAAAACGATGTTCAATTTTATAAGACATTTAGTCGCATTGTCGCCCTACTCATTGTCGCTGGCGTGCTTCATCTCATTTATTTCTTAGTGATGGAATTTGTATTTAGTAAGCCCCTCAATATTTGGGGAACAGAGACTGGTTTTGCAAGCATTCTCTACACTTTCGATTGGGCCAATATACCCACTTCAACCTTCTTTGGCCTTACACTGCCAAGTGATTGGCCAGCTGTCATTAATCGTCCCCACTTTGTATTAGAAGCGATTGGCAGCTATGTTGTTGTCCCTCTTTATCTCGTTTGTATCTTTGGTGGTTTTGTCACAATTCTCGCCTACCTGTCAAGAACACTGCGCGTGTTCAAACTGACGAACACTCTCTTCTCTGCTGACCTTAGTAATAAACGAATTCACGATCTTGGCGCTTTATCCCAAAATAAAAACGACTCCGGAATCAATGTTCCCGAAGACGTTTCAACTGCTGTTGTTAAGAAGTAATGATTAACCTGCTAAACCGATGAGTTCTGTTACAACCATCACGATTTCAACACCAATTAGTGCGACTAGCAAAACAATAATCAAAATCAAAACACCTTTCTTGCGTTTATAAGCAAGGTGTTTTTTTTGTTCTAAAGTCAAGGCAGGTCGCATTTTTTTGGCCATAATTAATATTTAAGACTCCCTGTCGTTCTAGCATAAGGTTGGACATCACGGATATTTTGCATCCCAGTTACATACATAATGAGACGGTCGAAGCCGATACCAAATCCAGCATGTTTACACCCACCATAACGGCGCAAGTCTAAATACCAATCGAGTTCCTTGTCATTGCCTATACTCTTCATTTTTGCTTCGAGTAGTTCGAGTCGTTCTTCTCTTTGGCTGCCCCCCACAAGTTCACCAACGCCAGGGACAAGTAAGTCACAAGCTGCCACTGTTTTGTTGTCATCATTGAGGCGCATATAAAAGGCTTTGATTTCCTTTGGATAGTCGGTAATAAAGACAGGTCCATTAATATGTTTTTCTGCTAAGAAGCGTTCATGTTCAGTTTGTAAGTCCATTCCCCATTCAATTTTAGGATTGTCGAACTTAACACCTTGCTCAACCGCTGTTTGTAAAATTTGGATGGCCTCAGTATAAGGAAGGCGGGCAAATGATTTCCCTAACAAGTTAACGAGACGG
>DATESM010000133.1:0-11042 GCA_035270805.1 Bacilli bacterium | reverse complement strand
AGAAAACGGAATGGTAATCATGGCCCACGTTTCTGGTAAAATCAGAATGCACAATATTCGCATTTTACCAGGTGATCGAGTTGCCCTTGAAATATCGCCTTATGATTTAACACGTGGCCGCATAAAATACCGCTACAAATAAGTAGCAATAACGGAGGAAAATTTATGAAAGTAAGAACCTCAGTCAAACCAATTTGCGATAAATGCCGGATTATTAGAAGACATGGCCGTGTTATGGTCATTTGTTCAAATCCAAAGCATAAGCAAAGACAAGGTTAATAAGGAGGAAAGAATATTATGGCACGTATTGTTGGTGTAGATATTCCAAATGAAAAACGCGTTGTTATTTCCCTTACCTATATTTATGGTATTGGACCAACAACCAGCAAGAAAATTTTAGCCGCAGTCGGTATCTCAGAAGATACCCGCGTCAAGGATTTAACAGAAGAACAATTAAGCGCAATCCGTACGGAAATTACAAAGTTCCGTATTGAAGGCGATTTACGTCGTCAAGTCGCTATGAACATCAAACGCTTGAGCGAAATTGGTGCTTATCGCGGACTCCGCCACCGTCGTGGCCTCCCAGTCCGTGGTCAAAGAACCAGAACAAACGCTAGAACACGCAAAGGTCCAAAAAAGACCATCGCGAACAAGAAACAAGCGTCACAAGGTTAAAGGAAGGAGAGTATAAATTATGGCAGCAGCAGCAAAAGCAAAAAAAGCAACAACCCGTAAACGGAAGATTCGCCGCAGTTATACTAAGGGAATCGCACATATCCACTCTACTTTCAATAACACCATTGTTACAATCACTGATGAAAGTGGCAATGCAATTAGTTGGTCAAGTGCAGGTGCACTCGGCTTTAAAGGTAGTAAAAAATCAACCCCTTGGGCAGCCCAATTAGCCGGCGAAGCCGCCGCTAAGGTCGCCGTTGACCAAGGTCTTAAAACCGTTGACGTTAATGTTAAAGGTCCTGGCCAAGGCCGTGAATCAGCGATTCGCGCCCTCGCAATGGCTGGTCTTACCGTCACTTCAATTCAAGATACAACGCCAATCCCACACAATGGATGCCGGCCACCAAAACGGCCGCGTGGTTAAGGAAAAGGGAGGTAACAAGTATGAAAATTATTGCCAATCCATTTATTAAAACAGGTTTCACCATCAACGAAATTGATAGTGAAAAAAATTATGGTAAGTTCGTAATCGAACCACTCGAACGTGGATTTGGACAAACCATCGGTAACTCACTTCGTCGGGTTCTCTTAAGCTCGCTCCCAGGAGCCAGCATGTTCGCCTTAAAGGTCGAAGGAGCTCAACATGAATTTAGTGCCTTAGATGGTGTGGAAGAAGATGTTACCACCATTATCCTCAACTTAAAAAATCTCATTGTCAAAATTGACGAAGACAGCGAAGCAGTTAAGCTCCTTGAACTTAATGTTAAAGGTCCTGCCACTGTCACCGCCGCTGACTTCACAGCTAGTTCAGAAGTTGAAGTCATCAATAAAGATTTAGAAATCGCCCACGTTAGTGAAGGCGGTCAACTCAAACTGACAGTCTACGCCCGTAATGGCCGTGGATACGTCACTGGTGAAGCCAATAAAGCCCTTAAAGGTGAATTTGGTCTCCCTGTTGGAGTCGTAGCTACTGATAGTAACTATTCTTCCATCAAAAAAGTGAACTATACTGTCGAAAACACACGCGTTCACCATGATGATCGCTATGAACGCCTCGTCCTCGAAGTTTGGACTGATGGCGCGATGAAACCTAACTTCGCAGTAAGTTTAGGGGCGAAAATTTTAGTCGAACACCTCAAGGCTTTCACCAGAGTGGACGAAACTGCCGTTGATCTCACAATTATGAAAGAAGAAATTGCTGATGAAACACCAGTTAACACCCAAACAATCGAAGATCTTGATTTAACTGTTAGAAGTTATAACTGTTTAAAACGAGCGGGCATTCAATCCGTTCAAGAATTAATCCAATATACGGAAGAAGAAGTGTTAAAGATCAGAAACTTAGGCCGCAAGAGCTTTAAGGAAATTAAAGACAAACTGATCGAAATGGAACTTTCGTTTAGAGGGATAGAATAGAGGTACTATATGCCAGCACAAGGAAGAAAAAACGTACATGGTAAAACCGGCGTCCGCTTCAAGGCCGCTTATACAACAAGCAAAGACAAAAATATGCTTCGTAACGTCACAAGCGAATTAATCGTTTATGGCAAAATTACAGTTGGTGGCAAGGTTGCACGTCAAGTTCAAGTAAATGTTGAAAAACTCGTTACTTTAGCAAAACGTGGCGATCTTCACGCCCGTCGTCTTGCAGCCGCAAGATTACGCGAAGGTATCGTCAATGCTAAAGGTGAAAACGCACTTACAGTCTTATTTAGCGATTTAGGTCCTAAATTCCAAGCACGTAATGGTGGCTACACCCGTGTCCTCAAATTAGGCAATCGCCGTGGTGACAATGCACCAGTGGCCCTTGTTGAATTCGTTGACTAAATCAATCTAAACTGAGTAGGCTCGTCCTACTCTTTTTTTATTATTGTAATTGACTACTTATTTTTCCTAAGTTTTGCTATGCTTTAAATAGGAGATTAACATGAGTACTAAAGTGAAAATTTCAGGTAACGTCAGTCTTACCACTTCAATCATCCTGATGGTGATTGGTAGTTTTTTAATTAAATATAGAAATATTGTCATTGCTAGTCTTATCTTTTTGCTAGCTGTGAGTATTGCTTCTCTTGGACTAGCCATCATTGTTCGTAAATTTAGATACAAAAAGGAAAGTAGTGAACTCTATGTTGGGCTCGCTATGCTTATTGGCGGCCTCCTAGCGGCGATTTTTACCACAGAGATTGCCCAGTATGGTCTTGTCGCCATTGGGGCATTATTCGTCGTCTTTGGCGTTATTTTGATTGTTAATCATGCCGGTAAGAAGGCTTGGTTTTATATGAGTCTAGGTATTGTCCGTCTTGTCATCGGTGCGGCTTTGATCATTCTTGCCTTCACCAATGCCGGCGCGGTTCAGTCGACACTAGCTCTTTTGACTGGTATTGTTGCAGTGACAATGGGATTCTTATTTCTATTACTAGAAAAATAAAGCTTGTTTTGCAGGGGTTTCTGCTGAATATAGAGAACAAAAAGGAGGATATATGGAATTTGTAAAAGCAATGGATAAGTTGCCATTAATCGTCAAGATCATTTTGGCTATTCCGATGCTCGACGTCATTTGGGTCATTTACCGCCTCGTCAAAAGTTTGGCTAAGAATAATACCATTGGCATCGTGCTCGCAGTTGTTTTACTCTTTGTTGGTATTCCATTCTTGTGGATTGTCGACATGATTTTCTTAGTACTCAATGGCAAAGTGCTTTGGGTTGACTAGAAACGCATTCTATTTTATGATAATAAAGACTCTTTAGAGTCTTTTTTCTTTGGAGGTATCATGAAATACAAAGCCCTTATTTTTGATTTAGATGGCACACTTTTACATACATTAGATGACTTACTAGATAACCTCGAATATGCCTTTAAAAAACTAGGATTGAGGGGTGATTTCTCTTACGAAGAGATGGAATCCTTTTTAGGAAGCGGCAAGAAAGCCCAAGTCGAAAGAGCACTCCTCTCGCGGGGATATAGCCTTGACTTATATCAGGATTTAGATGCAGCCCTGTCGGTGCGATATGAGCTCAATGCCGAAAATAAAACGCGTCCTTTTAATGGTGTGATTGAACTTTTAAATTATTTAAAGGCTAATAATATACCTGCATTTTGTCTCACAAATAAACCGCATCATGTGGCCTTGAAGGTGATTGAGTCTTATTTTCCCAACCTCATCACGGCGACTTATGGGGTGACCCCTAATGGGCCCGTTAAACCAGATCCTGTTCTTGTTGAAACGCTACTGCGCGATCATCAACTCCAGCGTGACCAAGTCTTATATGTTGGTGACAGTGATATTGACATGCTTACCGCGAATCATGGTCATCTCGATGCTGTGTTTGTCACCTATGGTTATGTCAGACTAGAAAAAGTCGAACAATATCGACCAAAATATGTTGTTTCTCATGCACTTGATATCATTAAAATCGTCGAAGGCCAAGTACAATAATAACCTTTTTAAAATGTGCATTATGATATAATATCTATAGAAAATTATGAATATAAAACTTTACAACTCACTAACAAAAAAAATTGATGTCTTTAAACCAATCAGACCAGGACACGTTTCGATGTATGTGTGTGGGCCGACCGTTTATGATTATGTCCACATTGGTAATCTCCGTCCTGTTGTTGTTTTTGACGTGCTTAGACGCTTTTTTATCGCACTTGGTTACCAAGTTACTTATGTTTCTAATTTCACCGACATCGATGACAAAATTATCAACCGAGCGCTCGAAGAAGGTATAGCAGAAAAAGTATTAACTGAAAAATATATGGCGGCATTTAATGACAATGTGTCCGCGATTAACTCTCTTTTACCTGACTATGCGCCTAAAGCAACTGAACACATTGAAAATATCATTGATTTTATTGGCTACCTTGTTAAAAAAGATGCCGCATATGTTGTTGATGGTGAGGTGTTTTTCCGCGTTGCTAGCGATCCAGAGTATGGCATTCTCTCAAACATTAATCATGAGGATTTAATGAGTGGTGCGCGTGTTGAGGAAAATAGCAAAAAGGAGAATCCAGCTGATTTTCTTTTGTGGAAAAAAACCGAGGTTGGTATTAAGTGGAACTCACCTTGGGGTCAAGGTCGGCCGGGCTGGCACACTGAGTGTGTAGCGATGATAAACGCCATCTTTAAAACCCCACTCATCGATATTCATGGCGGAGGTTTTGATTTGAAATTTCCTCACCACGAGAACGAAATTGCACAATCACAAATCTATAGTGGGACACACCTGGCCAATTATTGGCTCCATAACGGATTTATTAATGTCGATAATCAAAAAATGTCTAAATCACTAGGCAATAACATTAGTGCTAAAGAAATTTTAACAAAGTATGATGGTAACATCATTCGTATGCTTCTGGTCAGCTCGCATTATCGAGCACCAGTTAATTTTAGCGAAGAAGCACTGCTCGCTAGTAAAAATGATATTGATAAATTGACACGCTCGCTCAGACAAATCAGTGTCTTGCTGCAAGAGCATTCAATCGCCCCTCAAAGCGATATTGTCCTGCTTAATCCCTTTTATGAAGCATTAGCCGATGATTTAAATACCGCCAACGGGTTAACGGTGATTTATGAACTTTTGAGCACCGCAAATAAGACGGTTAGAAAGCCTGAGATTGATTTTGAACTATTGGCCAAACAATATGGTTCATTAATGCAAATGTTGCGTGTTCTCGGCTTACAAATATCATTACCACTTTTAAACGAAAATGATATACAATTACTAAAAGAATATAAAGCTGCAAAAAAAGATAAAAATTTTGCACGAAGCGATGAAATTCGTATTCTTTTACAACAAAAAAACATTTTATAGATGTTGAGGTACCCCTATGAACTTTTTAGTAGACATTACAGATTCACCAAACTTTTACCAAACGCCCTCAACCATTGATAAGTTAATTATTGATTGGTTCCAGAGCTTTAATGAAGTAGGAATGTTTTTACTCGCTTTTGCTAGTATTTTAGCCGCGGCAATTTTCGCTGGCATTGTTGGTTTTGAGCGTGAATATCATGGGCACTCAGCTGGACTTAGAACACATATGCTAGTCGCCGTCGGTAGTGCGGTCATCATGGTCGTCTCAATTTGGGGCTTCCCTAATTGGCAAATGAGTCGTGATCCCGCTCGCCTTGCTGCACAAGTTATTAGCGGGATCGGGTTTTTAGGGGCTGGTACGATTATTCAAACTGGAACAGATATCAAGGGGCTGACTACGGCGACTACGCTTTGGATTGTCATGTCAATTGGTTTAGCGGCCGGTGCTGGTCAGTTTACTATTGCCTTACTCGCGACGATATTTACGATTCTTATTCTTGTTAGTCTTCGTAAAATCGAACATTTGGCTAACAAACGTCAGCCTAAAGTGACAGTCGTTGTTCCGACTGACAGTTCAATTTTACGCGACCTACATATTATTGCATCACGCTTTGGTATCAACATTCGCGATATTCAATCACAAATGATTACCATTGGAGCGGAAAAGTTTCTCCGCGTCACATTCAATATTTCCTATGCTTCCCGTTCAACAACAACGGCGTTTACTGAAGAAATTAAAGATCAAATTAAACCACTAGAACTTCGTGTTAGTTCGGAATCCTAGTATGCCACAATACGAGTATGGTCGAAATAGTGTGCTTGCGAGCATCAAAGAGGGTAATACGAGTAAAATCTACCTGCAAGAGGGTTTTGATTTCCGACCAATTATTGATGAAATTAACAAGCTAAAGCTTGATGTTTTTTACGTTTCAAAAAAAAGACTTGATGCCCTTGTCGGTCCCAAGCACCAAGGCATTGTTGCCGAGGTTAAAGATTATGATTACGCCGATTTGGCTGGGGTTTTAAAACGATTAGAGACTGATAATCGCGCCCTTGTCCTCATTCTTGATGAAATTAATGATCCGCATAATTTTGGGGCGATTATTCGCAGCGCTGATGCTTTTAATGTTGGGGCTATCATTATAAAAAAAGACCGGCAAGTCCGCGTGACACCGGTTGTGACTAAAGTTGCAACTGGCGCACAAAATTTTGTTCCTATTGTTCTGGTCACTAATATAAATCAAACGATTAACACGCTAAAAGAGCATGGTTTCTGGGTCGTAGCCGCGGATGGCAAAGGCGATAAAACAATCTATGATAATCAATATGATTTCAAAACAGCACTTGTCATCGGTAGTGAAGGTTATGGCATTAGTCGTCTCGTTCTTGATAAGTGTGACTTCATTTATCAAATCCCAATGCTTGGTCATGTCAATTCTTTGAATGCAAGTGTAGCAACTGGCATTATTTTGAGCACAATTCGCGCCCGTCAAACCTATTTATAATTATGGACGCTAAACAATACAAAATCAGCAATGAAGAAGCACTGCTTGTGGCGGCTCTTGGTGATCAACATGCCCTTGAAATTATCAGGAGAAACTTTCGTAATTTCATCAAAAAAACTTGTGGCAATTTTCACCTTAATAACCGTGATTTGAATCTCGATTTCGATGATTTGATTTTTGCTGGAGAGTGCTCACTTCATCATGCAATGGGTGCATACAATCATGGAACTCCCTTTGCGGCATTTGCAACCACCGTCATTGAAAGAGGTATCAATACCCTTGTGCGCTCACACCGTAGTCTCACGAACATGATGATGCGAAACGCCATTAGTTTTGATCATTACTTTGGGGATAGTGACGAGACCAATACACTAGCGGATATTGTCGGGGAAGAAGACATTTTCACCAACTGTGCCTACGACACCAAAATGCTAGAACACATTGGTGAACTCGTGAATGTTGACATTGACGAACGTGAAACGCTGGTTGTCAAAGAACGTTTTATGGGCTACTCGTTTTATGAGATTTGTGAACGTAACAAGATCAGCCGCCGGAAGATGGCCGCGCTTGTTGATGGTCTCAAAGATAAATACGAACAGCACTTCGAATAACTTTATTGCTATTAACAAGCAAATCGCATAAAATTTAGAGGCAGTAATTATATTACTGATTGACAATTTAAATATGGAGTGTTATCTTCTTATAAGACGATATACATAAGGAGTGAATTTATGAGAGAAAAGGTTCTTTTAATTTGCTCAGATTGCTTGTCACGTAATTATACATCGACAGTGAACCGAGCGACTCAAAAAAAACGTCTAGAATTAATGAAGTTTTGTCCAAAATGTAATAAAATGACATTACATAAACAAAGTAAGTAGGAGGCATTTATGGGACTCAAGAAATATACAAGTGAAGTAATCAAAGAAGGCAAACGAGTTCGTTGGCCAAAACGTGCTGAGTTATTCTCACTTATTTTGACCGTATTATTTGTCGTTGTCTTTGCTGCCGGTGTTTTATTAGTCGAAGATTTAGCGGCTTCTTCCATGCTTGGTGCACTCGAAGATGTCTTTGAATCAATGAGAGGATAGTAACATGGTAGAAAATAAAGATAACTTAACCTTAAACGGAGAAGAAACAGTTAAAACAGAAACAAGCTGGTATGTGGCTAGTACACAATCAGGACATGAAAACAAAGTCAAAAGTAACTTAGAAAATCGGATAGTCAACACACCTGAACTCAATGAATTTATTAAACAAATTCTTGTCGCGGAAATCGAACTTGATGTGATGGGTAAAGATGGTTTACCATCAGGCAAAAAGAAAATGAAAAACCTATATCCAGGTTATGTATTCATCGAAATGAAGATGAGTGACGAAGCTTGGTTTGTTGTTCGTAATACACCTGGGGTTACCGGGTTTATTGGATCAAGTGGTCGCGGGGCTAAACCATTCCCAGTGCCAACTGAAGAAATCGAACCAGTCTTAAAACGCTTAGGTCTAATCAATTCCAGTATGTATGATCGTTATCAAGTAGATGATGAAGTGCGCGTTGTTCACGGCTCATTAGAAGGGACACACGGTCGTATTCTTGATATTGATAAGACAACAGGTATTATCAAACTAGAAACCGTCTTCTTTGGTCGCCCAACAGTCTTAGAAGTCGACTTTGCAGATATCGAAAAAGAATAAGTAACTTACAATAGAAAAAGATCGGCAACTGCCGATCTTTTCATTTGTCTTATCTATATTTATTATTTATGTTTAGCTTTCTTTTTCATCATCTCTTCACGATCATCATCGGGGTTGATGAAACTTGAAAAATCCTCGACCTCACGGCGTTTTCCAACGACATTAATAATATCAAGAGGGAGAATTTCATCGTTTGCCTTAGGGGCAAAAACCTTACGATCACGTTGAATAAGAATAATATTAACGCCGAATTGATTACGTGCATCTAATGATTGCAGTGTGACGGATTCAAAATCTTTATTGACTGTGATTTTAACAACAGAATAACTGCCACTGAGGTTATAGTAGTCAAGGAAGTTTTCATTTCCCAGGCGGTTAGCAAGTCCAACACCCGCGATTCGTTGTGGGGTGACGACTTCGTCGGCTCCTAGACGTTTAATTGTCGGGATGAAGTATTCATCATCCATACGGACAACGATGTGGCTGATGCCTAGATCCTTGAGAATAACGGTGGTTAAAATCGAGGCGGTTACGTTATCGCCATAACACACAATTGCATCTGTCACTTCGTCGATGTTAAGTTCTTTAAGGGCCTTTTCATTGGTGGAATCGGCGATAAAAGCGGTCGGAATCAAACGGGCCGCTTTTGCCACAGCCTCTTCATCCTTATCGATGGCAATCACTTCACGGTTAAGTGCCACTAATTCTTCAACAATTGTCATGCCAAATTCGCCAAGGCCGATGACTGCAAAACTACGTCTTTTCATAAATAATCCTCCTAGCCGACAATTAAGTCGGATTCAATATAGCGGTAATGCAGTTTCTCTTCACGATTGATTGCATCACTGACTGTCGCCATTAATGTGAGTGGGCCAACGCGACCGATAAACATTAACACACTCAGTGTTAACTTACTAGCATCAGAAAGCATTGGTGTGATACCAAATGAGGAACCGGTTGTCGTAAACGCACTGATAACTTCGAATATAAAGGCATCTGAACCCCAATTTGTCGCAATAATTTCAGCATTATTTTGCTCAAACTCGGTGACTAAAACATAAGCAATTAGTATCGTTATCATCGCAAAAAAGATGATAATAGTCGCTTGAATGAATGATTTTTGTGAGTAAGTGCGCTTGAAGGCGTGCACTTTTTTACCTCTAATATAGGCGAAGGTAATCAGAACAACAACAAACAAGGTTGTGACCTTGACCCCACCACCAGTGGAAAGAGGAGAGGCACCAATAAACATCGTCAACATCATAATAACACGTCCAATTTGTGACATATCTTCATATTCACTGATGGCAAACCCGCCAGTTCGCGAATAGGCGATTGTCAGAAATGATTCGAAGAAATTAAGTGGATCAGCACTATTAACATTAGCTAAAAATAACGATGTGGACATAACGACAAGAATAATCGTTGTCATCGTGAGGACGATTTTTGTCTGAGCACTCCACATTCGTGGTTTTTTAAAACGGAATATTTCGGAAATTGTTAAGAAACCCATACCCCCAACAATCGTTAAGATTGCGGTGTTTATTGTCACGATATAATTGCTTCTATAAGCGATTAATGAACTGTCGCCAAGCACGTCAAATCCACTGTTGTTGAAGGATGAAATGGCATGAAATACCGATTTACCTAGCCCGTTCCAAAACCCGAATTCGGGGATGAAAGCAAAAAGAAAGGGAATCGTTCCAAGTGCACTAAATGTCAGTGACATGATGACCATACTTCTGACTAATCTGATGACGCCAGAGTATTGACTTGCCGAGAGTGCTTCCTTTAATACAAAGCGATCAAGCACGTTGATTCTTTTTCTAAAAAGTGTGATTACAAATGTGAATATTGTAATAAACCCTAAGCCACCAAGCTGAATTAAAACTGCCATTGTAACGAGACCAAAAATAGAAAATTGATCGACAATACTGTTATAGATACTAAGACCTGTCAAGCAGACAGCGGAGAAGGACATAAAGAGGGAATCAACATAGTTTGCCCACTCCCCACTTTTGTGAGAAATCGGTAAAACTAAAAGAAATGATCCAACCAAAATCAAAAGCAAGAAGCTAAGGGCAACGGCGAGATAGGGTGAGATGTGTAGTTTTTTCAAAAAGTTGTACATGGGTTTTCCTGCTTGTTTAATTTTAAACCCATCGGCAATCATTGTCTATCTATATCGGGTATTCGATCAGGGATGAGGGGTGGTATTTCCCCATTATTTTTTAAAAAATCGAGTGATAAATTTGGTCCTTACATAGTAGGAGGTAAAAAAAGTATTGCAAACACAAGCACTTGGTGTTAATATCTATTCACGTAATGCCTCGCACACGCGTGCATTATGTA
>DATESM010000132.1:0-8053 GCA_035270805.1 Bacilli bacterium | reverse complement strand
GGCACCCGATTGGTCGAACTTTTAAAACTGACATTACCACGACCTCCACGGCCACCTTTAGCAATCATTTTGGTTTCGCCAACATGATTAAAATCAGCGATGAGAACATGTTCTGGTTCAAGATAAACTAGCGTTCCTACAGGGACATTCACATATACATCTTCGGCCGCGGCTCCAAACATATTTTTAATGCCGCCATTATCGCCATTATTGGCTTTGATTGATCGGGTAAAACGGAAATCGGCTAGGGTTGAGACATTATTAGAGGCAACAAAAAAGATTGAGCCTCCTCGCCCACCATTACCACCATTTGGACCTCCAAATGGGACATATTTTTCACGTCTAAAACTGACAGCACCGTTGCCGCCACTACCAGCTTTTACTTCTATTTTTGCACTATCGACAAACATTATTTTGGTTCTCCATCTTCCTTGATTGATTCAATAATATAAAAGGGACGATGTTGGGACTCAATGAAGGTTTTGCCGACATAAAGAGCAATAAGTCCTAAGAAAAAGATAACGATACTAAAGGAAACTAAAATCACATTAAGAATTAACCATAGACCATGGTCAAACATTCCTAATTGTGTAGGATTGATCAAATTGATGACGTAGAGCACTAATTGCGCGACGATTGATAGACTGGTTAGCGCACCAAAGACGATTGAGAATCGTAATGGCCAATACACGGGTTTAATCGTTGTCGAGATTATGGCGTTGAAAGCCAAATCAAACATCGACTTAAAATTGTAATGCGTTTTACCGTGTTCGCGAGCGGGACGGACAAAGGCTACTTCTGCCGTCTGATAACCAATGTAGGGGACTTGAACACGAAAAACGCGGTTATGTTCTTGTAATTTGAGAATTTCTAATAAAACACGACGGCTAATCAGGCGAAAATGTCCGACATTGCTAGGGACTTTTACCTTACCGGCAAGTTTATCAATGACTTTATAAAATTGATGGGCGGTATAGCGTTTAATCCAAGTGTCTTCTTTGCGTGAAGCACGGCGAGCATTGACAACATCGTATCCCTTTTCAAATAGTTCGAGCATCGGACCAATGAGTTGGGGAGGGTCTTGTAAATCTGCGTCCATCGGTATGATGGCTTCCCCACGGGCAACACTCAGTCCGGCTGCTACGGCGCTTTCATGGCCAAAATTTCGTGTTAAATTAACAACTCTCACACGATTATCTTGTTTTTGAATGCCATATAAAAGTTCTAAAGTTTTATCCTTACTGCCATCATTGACAGTAATAATTTCAAACCGATAGTTTTTTTCTAAATCTTTTAATATTTTGTTGATGCCCTCAAAGAAAAAGTTAACAACAGCTTCTTCGTTATACATCGGTACAATTATTGAAACTAATTTCATATCTTACCTCTTGATTGTTATTATATAATAAGTACTAAAAAAGACCACAATAAGTGGTCTTCTTCAATTGCTTTATCGGGGTTTAGATAGTCCGTGCGTAAACACTAACACGGGTTTTATCGCGACCAAGACGTTCGTATTTAACAATACCATCAATGAGAGCAAAGATGGTGTCATCTCTACCTCTTTTTGCGTTGATGCCAGGATAAATTCTTGTGCCTCTTTGACGGTATAAAATACTGCCAGCGGTAGCAAATTGACCATCAGCCTTTTTAGCGCCTAAACGGCGACCAGCTGAATCACGACCGTTCTTAGTAGAACCGACACCCTTTTTCGACGCAAAGAGTTGTAGGTCTAATTTATAAATAAATTTAATGTTGTTCATTTTAGTCAGTCCTTTCTTGTGTAATTTTTATATACTTGCGGTAGTTTTGTTCGATTGTAAGTAAACTTGTGACAATTGTGTCTAACACAATGTGGTCAGGATTACTCGGTAACGTATTGGCTTTGACATTAACATAACCATCCTTGATATCAATGGTGAAGTCTGAATGATTTTTCAAACTATTTAGTCCACCGACAACGACAGCACTAACACCAGCACAGACGAGATCTTTACCATATTCGCCGCTATTAGCATGACCGCTAACAGTGAGAGAGGTGACAATCTCTTTTTGGTACGTTACTTTAACTCTTATCATTAAGCGTTGATTGCTTCGATTACTAAGCAAGTATATGGTTGACGGTGACCGAGCATTCTTTTTTCATTATGCTTTGGTCTGTAAGTAAAGACTTTAATCTTTTTGTTCTTGCCTTGTTTTTCAACTTTAGCTGTAACGGTTGCGCCACTGACATATGGGGCTCCAACTTTAGCTTTCTTATCACCAACAAGTAAAACTTTATCAAATGTGTAAGTTTCACCTTCAGCAACGTCAAGTTTTTCAACATAGATTTTACTTCCGACTTCAACTTTGAGTTGTTTTCCGCCGGTTTCAATAATTGCGTACATACATTTACCTCCTCTATTTTATTCACTTAGACTCGCTCTTTATGGTGGCAAAGCACTTAAACCATTTCAATGCGGTTGTAGCTAGTGAGGCTATAACGATTAGAATATATCATAGATATAGCAGTAACGCAACAAATTTGTACAAATTATTCCTAGTTGCAACAAGGGGTGAAATAGGGGATTTCATGGCTAGATTAATTCATTGTCACGCATAGAAAAATATGAATAACCAGCAATGACGAGATGATCATAGAGGAAAATGTCAATTTTCGAAGTTAAAGTCTTAATTGCTTTCGTACTCTGGATATCTTCAAAGCTAGGGTAGGCAGTGCCGCTGGGGTGATTGTGAACAAGAATATAAAACTTTGCCTTAACCTTAATGAGCAGTTCTTTCATTTGCTTTGTATCAATCATAAAACCACTTTTTGTCCCAACATAGAGGATTTGTTCCTTAAGTATCTTCAATGACTTATCTAGCGCCACAATGAGTAACATTTCATTTTTTGCACTTGAAAAATCATAGAGATATTTGTTGGCGATATCACTGCTACTTTCAATCTGTAATAGTTCATTATAGTTTTCTTTTTGAATGCGCTCTGAAAGTTTGAAAGCCGCTAGTAAAGTGATGGCTTTAATATCTTTGATACCATGGACACTAAAATCAGTAGTTTCAGTGAAATTTGCCATTTTAGTTAAACCTTGGTATTTAATTAGTAGGTTTTCAGCTATTTTTAATGCAGAATCACGTTTGGTTCCACTATTGATAATGATGGCTAACAGTTCAACATTTGAAAGGCTGTTGATGCCATAGCGCATTGCTTTTTCACGTGGCCTTTGATAGAGGGGTATATCCTTAATTTTGGGACTACTTCCACTCAAATTTGAAGCCTCCAGGTAGTGTTGTTTTACCTGAACCACTAATAAATAATTTGTAGACGATAACAGTGACAACAGCAATGATGAGAATAGCCATCACCGCGGTCATAGTAATAGGTTCTCCACCCGTAACGCTTGCCATTTCTCGATCGGATAAAATAGATGTGTTCATAAAAGATCCTCCTCATTAGATATAGAGGAGAATCTTATATATTATTTCAAATTTTGTAAACGAGTCTTAATTTCTTCAAACGCTTTTTTGTAGTTATCGTACTTTTCCTTTTCTGCTTTGACCTTAAATTCTGGGGCCTTAGCCATAAAGCTCACGTTATTAAGCATCGCTTCAGAGCGACTGATTTCTTTTTCAAGTCTCGCTAAATCGCTTTCAAGCTGATTTCTTAACTCAACAACATCGATTAATACTTTAAAACTTAGTTTTCCACTGGCGAGAACAACAAATGGAAGTACTTCATCGGGTTGCGATACATAGATGTCATTAACAAAGGCAATACGTTTAATAATCGCATTATACGGATTCAAATCGAAAGTTAAGTCAGTCAAGTAAATATCAATCTTTTCATTGGGAGCCACATTATTATTGGCTTTGAAATTACGAATCTGTTTGATAATAGTTATGACTTCGTCTGTGTCCTTTTCTGCACGATTGGCTCTCAGCTTCATGATATTTGGATAGGCATCAAGCATAATCGATTCTTTGTGATGAGGTAAGTGAAGATAGAGTTCTTCGCTAATAAAAGGTGAAAATGGATAAATCATCATGATAATTGATTTAAGTGAGTGATAGAGAACGTCATAGGTGCTTTGTTTGTTTTCGGTGTTTTGGAGCACAACTTTACTCATTTCCAAGTATTGTGAGCAGAAATCATCATACACAAAGTTATATAAATAGTTTGAAGCAAGTCCTAGTTCATATTTATCCATGTACTTAGCCACATTCTTAACTGTTTTATCTAGACGTGTCAAAATATATTTATCGACAGGATTTAATTGCTTAAAATCTATCTTTTGTGGCGTATAATCACTAGGAAGATTCATGAGAATGTAGCGAGCAGCATTCCATATTTTATTGAGATAATTGACACTACTAACCACCTTTTCCTCGATAAAACGGGAATCTTGTCCTGGCGTAGAGTTCGTTGCGAGGAAATAGCGAAGACTATCAGTACCATATTGTTCAATTACATCGCTTGGATCAACCCCGTTTCCTAAAGATTTAGACATCTTTCGGCCGTTACGATCACGAATGAGACCATGGATAACGACATCTTTAAAGGGAGCCTGTCCAGTAAATTCGAGCGATTGGAAAATCATGCGACTGACCCAAAAGAAAATAATGTCATAGCCTGTCACCATCGTATCAAGGGGGAAATATCTCTTAAGGTCGTCAGTTTGGTTTGGCCACCCTAGTGTGGTAAATGGCCACAATGCACTAGAAAACCATGTGTCTAAGACATCTTCATCCTGATAGTAGTTTTCGCTATCGCTTGGCTCATCGATTGAAACAAGGATTTCACCAGTCGTTTTATGGAAATAGGCAGGAATACGATGACCCCACCATAATTGACGAGAAATACACCAATCTTCTGCTTTATCCATCCATTGAGTAAATGTTTTGTTAAAGCGTTTAGGGAAAAAGTCTACCTTGCCCTTTGTCTCTTGGTTTTCAAGGGCTTGTAGAGCCAGTGGCCGCATTTTGATAAACCATTGTTTTGATAAATAAGGTTCAACTATTGCATTGCTTCTCTCGCTATGTCCAACATTGTGAGTGTGTTCTTTGACCTCAAGTAAAAGGCCCAAACTTTTCATCTTCTCGACGAGATTTTTACGACATTCAAAACGGTCCTGACCTTTAAATTCAAGTGCTAGTTCGTTCATGGAACCATCTTTATTAATGCACATTGGCATTTTTAGACCATATTTTTCACCAATGACAAAGTCATTAGCATCGTGAGCTGGTGTGCACTTCATGACACCTGTGCCAAATGCCACATCGACATAGTCATCAGCGATGAGAGGAATGACTTGTCCATTAACTGGATTAATAAATTCTTTGCCAAGATACTTTGTGTAGCGATCATCTTGTGGATTGACAACTAAACACACATCGGCAAACATTGTTTCCGGCCGAGTTGTTGCAACATTAAGGTGGAAATTAGGATCATCTTTTGCCACGTAAGCGAAATGATAAAACTTTCCTTTAATATCTTTATGGATGACTTCAATATTGGAAAGTGCAGTTTGTTGAGCCGGATCCCAATTAATGATTCTTTCACCTTGATAGATTAAGCCTTTATTGTATAAATCGACAAAAACCTTCCGCACGGCGCGATTGATATTATCATCGAGTGTAAAACGTTCGCGCGAATAATCAAGTGCAAGCCCCATCTTTTTCCATTGACTGCGAATCGTTGTGGCGTATTCATCTTTCCACTCCCAAGCCTTTTCAAGGAATTTTTCACGGCCTAAATCATAACGGCTTGTTCCTTCTTTTCTTAGTTTGGCTTCGACAACTGCTTGGGTTGCAATGCCAGCATGATCCATGCCTGGAAGCCATAAAACATCGTAACCACGAGCTTTTTTATAACGAGCAATGACATCTTGAAATGTGGTATCCCATGCGTGACCTAAGTGGAGCTTACCGGTCACGTTCGGGGGTGGGAGAACCATAGAAAAGCGTGGTTTGCTGTTGTCTCCAGCCAAAAAGTACCCACTATTTTTCCAGTGTTCGTATTTATCTTTTTCTACCAGTTTAGGGTCGTAATGTTTTGCTAATTCTTTCATAATTCCTCCAAAAATAAAAGCGTCCAAATTAAGGACGCTTATGGGCGCGGTACCACCTTAGTTCTCAGTCATGATGACTGAACACTCAATATGCTTTTAACGCAAGCTAACGAGTTTACACTAGACTCCGTTACGACCTTCATCAACCGCCACTTCCCTAACTTTCACTACCATAGGGTCGCTCTAAAGCACGTATCTGACTACTCCTTAACATCAATGTCATATAAATTATAACAAATAATAATGCTTTTAAAATAATTATTTGACGACATGAACGACTAAATTACGAAGTTCAACGATATTTTTGCCACTGTCGCTAGAAACATACATAATATTTGGTGGAATAAAACCGAATTTTGCCTTAATATTCTTGTTGATCGCGGCCATTCCACTTTGGTTGAGTTTATCCACTTTGGTGACAATCAGTGTGTAATCAACACCTTGGTGTAGAATATACTCAAGGAAAGTAACATCATCACTACTGGGCTCGTGACGTGAATCGACGAGTAAAAAAACGTGTTTAAGTTGTGGATTATTTTCAAAATAACCCTCCATCATAGCCGCAAATTCGACATAATCACGCCGCCCCTTGGCACTGTAGCCGTAACCTGGGGCATCGACAAGATAGAAAGTATCGTCGATACGATAATAATTCAATAATTTTGTAAACCCAGGTTTTGATGAAGTATGGGCGAGATTTTTTCGCCCGACAAGCGCATTAATCAGTGTTGATTTACCGACGTTACTCTTACCGACGAAGATGACTTCAGGCAAAATTAACTCCGGTTTTTGTTCAACGCGAGGAGCACTAAGAATAAAATCTGCTTTGTTAAAATTAGGCATCGGTTCCTGCTTCTTGCTTTGCTTTCACTTCGAGTGGAAGGAGAGCATGTTCAACGGCATCTTTAACACTTTTAATTAAAACGATTTCAATTTTGTCTTTGATTTCATTTGGAACGCGCTCAAGTTCTTCCTTGTTAGCATCAGGCAGCAAGACCTTTTTGATTCCTGCACGCACGGCGCCAATAATCTTTTCTTGGACCCCACCAATAGGAAGAGCTTTGCCCATCAGTGAGACTTCTCCGGTCATTGCGACGTCACAATTGACTTTACGACCCGTTAAAACACTAATGATACCAATCGACATCGCAATCCCTGCACTGTTACCATCTTTGGGGGCAGCATCAGGAAAGTGGACATTAATTGTTGTATCCTTAAAAATCGTATCATCAATGCCGTAATCACTTGCGAAACTATGAACATGGGTGACTGCAATTTGACCACTTTCTTTCATCATCGATTCAAGATTTCCGGTCACGTTAATGGAAGCAGTCCCTTTAAATGTCGTGACTTCAAGCGGCAGAATATCCCCACCAATATCGCCAATGACGGCAAGGCCTGTGACAACACCAACACGATCTTCTGTTTCTTTTTGTGTGAGTTTCATCAGTTTTTCACCCATATGACGGGAAACTTCTTCTTTGTCTAATTCAAGTTTTGGATTCTTATCTTGTAAGATTTCGACTGAAACCTTACGTAAAACTGACGCGATTGCTTTATCAAGTCCCCGGACTCCAGCTTCAAAGGTATAGTGGTCGATTAGCTCAATAATGCCATCTTCAGTAAATTTGATGTCATAACCGTCTAAACCATGCTCTTGGATTTGTTTAGGGACGAGGTGGCGACTGGCAATGTTGATTTTTTCACTGACCGTGTAGGGTTTTAATGGGATTAATTCCATACGGTCGAGTAGTGGACGCGGAATATTGCGCACATTATTCGCAGTGGCAATAAACATCACCTTACTTAAGTCATACGGTTCTTCAATATAATGATCCATAAAGGCTTTGTTTTGTTTGGGATCGAGAATTTCTAACAGTGCACTGCTTGGATCGCCTTGACGGGATTGGGCTAGTTTATCGACCTCATCAAGAACGAAGACTGGATTAACAGTTCCACCTTTACGTATTGAAGAAATAATGGTACCA
>DATESM010000131.1:0-6118 GCA_035270805.1 Bacilli bacterium | reverse complement strand
GCTCATAATCCGCTAGGTCGGGGCAATAATAGTATTCTGTTAGATTATCTTTTAGTGAGCTAGATATTTCATGATAGGGTGTGGCCCCTATACCTAATACATTGAAACCTACATTCTTGAGGGCGCGAACAAACTGATCATAATTTTTGGGGAAATCAGGACTAATAAAAATAAAGTTTTCCATCGTGCCTCCTATATAGTCTTGATTATAATAAAAAATCATCGCTTTTGCGATGATTTATGTTTTACTTGAGGGCTGATAAATGCTATTTAACGCGTTTGCCAAGTTCAAAGGCATCGTTTAAGGCTGTGCCCTTATTAATGTCACCAATATTTTTAACACCAGGAACAAGAAGCACTTCAAATTCAGGGATATTAAAGCAATCAACGACACGTTTAAAGGTAAATTCAGCACCCTTAAACATAGTCATATCTTCACTTTCACATACGGCGATTAAATAAGCTTTTGAAAAGTTTAAATCACGTTTACGTTGTTCGACGAGATAAGCATAGAGTTTATCAATAAATAATTTGACACTCGCCGCCATCCCACCAAAATAAATTGGCGTGACAAATACGAGAACATCACTCACTTGAATGTAGGGGGCAACAGCATTAAAATCGTCATCAACCATACTTGGTTTTCCCTTACGCCACGCATTTTCAAAATCACGTGCCGGTAAGATTTTCTTATTAGCGGCATCAAAACGATGAACCGCATTCTCACTTGCTCTTGCGCCTTTTACGAAAGCATAGGCAAGACTCATCGAATTGCCTTCTTTTCTAGCACTACCCGTTACTACTAAAACATTTTTTGCCATTATCCTACTCCTAATACAAACTCATTATAGCAAATTATTTGCCCTTTTGCATGTGGATAAACGATTAAGCGATGAATTTTGTCACAAACTTTTCAATTTGTCTGATCAAATAAAGGGTTAGCAATGCGACATAGACGATACCTATAATCAAAAGCACTAATTCTAAAGTGTCGCGATAAGAGAAAATGATTTGTCCTGGTAGAAAGGTAAATATGGCGATGCCAACTGCCCGAGTCAAAACGGTGGTGACTAAAAAATAAAGCAAATTCATCCTTGTCAGGCCAACAAGCAGTGTGACTTCATCATCAGGAAAAAAAGGCAAGAGCATCATGACCGGATAATAAACATAAGCCTTACTCGCTAGACGTTTTTGATATTTATCATAAGTCTCCTTACCGATGATTTTGACCACAAACTGTTGACCAAGTAATCGACCGATAAGAAAGTTGATGAGCGAGGCTAGGACTGTGCCAATCACAACAAGTATAAATGTTGTCAAAGGATTAAATAGCGTTAAACCTAAGGCAATAAATTGGAGGGTTTGTCCGGGAATGATAAAAAGAAAGACATTGGTCAGCACTTGAAGAAGGACAAAAAGGATGTACCCCCCAATTCCTAAATCAAGAAGCACTGTGCGCAAATCTTCAATAGTAAAGCCAAAAAGACGAGAAAGCAAAAAGAAAACGAGGCCAATCAGCGCATAAATCAAAAAGACACTGAGGACTTTTAATATATTAAGCCAGTTAACCCCTTTAGACTTTTTCATAGACTACCACTTATTTTTATGGGCGCGTTCATGGTCAAGATTTGGGTGTGGTTCTTTTATTTCATTGGCCACACCAAAGGCAATAATAGCAAAGAGCCTATACCGATCTTCAATTTTTAAATATCGACGGATGAGCGTGTCGTTTTCTTCAAGTTTTGCGGCGCCAAGCCAAACACCCCCAAGATTAAAAGAGGTAATCGCATTAAGGATATTTGTTGTCACAGCACTAGCGTCGTTATTGAGTAAAAATTCATTGTCCTCTTGAACTTTGTCACCAAAAATAAAGAAAGCATAGGGAGCTTTGCTGAGGACAGTAAAGGAAGGACTTTCACTGCCAAGTTGTGCAAACAGTTTCTTATTATTACTAAACATAATGTGAATGGGCCGTCTATTACGAGCACTTGGGGCGGTCAAACCTGCTTCAATCAGACTGTCAATAACAGCCTCTTCGATTTTTTCGTCCTTAAATTGACGGATACTTCTGCGTCTCATCAAGACATCAAGTCCAGGATTGTCACTATTATATTTGACACCCTTATATTCTTTTAACAGTGTATTGTAATAGGTGATAATTTCCTTGCGGGTAATAATACCAATAAAAAACCCACGGTCGTCCGTGATAGGAATATAGTTTTGATTAATAGCCACAACAAATAAATCATCAAGTGAGGTATCAATCGTTGCCACCTTATAGTCACGATAGCGTCTGATATCTTTGAGTAAGACTTTAATGTCCTTTGATCGATTCTCACCAGTTTCTAAATGCCAAAGTAAATCGCCCTCTGTAATCGTCCCCACATAGTGTCCATCCTTATCAAGCAGTGGAACCGAAGAGTAACGTACATTCTTTAAAAGATCAAGTGCAGCCTCGACACTCATATCGAGTGTGAGAAATAATACATTTTTCTTCGGAGTTAATAAAAATAAAACATTCATATAGGCCTCCTAAAATAGTAACTCTATTATACTATAAAATTATCTTCCTATGCCGTGTCAATTTTCTCATCTTCGCTTTACACGCTCTTGCTTAAAGCATAGCGACAGAAGAATAGTGCGGGCAAAGTATGATATGTGAACACTCATTCATGTTTTTCATTAAAACTTCCTACATTTCACCCCAACACTCAAATTTTCATAAAACGCTTTCAGTCATTTACAATCATCTTATGGTTACTGATAAGTAGAAAATGAATTCCTATTAAAAACATTCATATATTGAATATAATTTTCACAATTTCCAATGGGATTCGAATAACAATGAACGCATCATAACCAAGCACTAGACCGACAAAAATAATAAGCAACTAGATATATTTTGAAATTTGGGCTAACATATATCTATAAAACGACAAAGGATTATCATTTATGGCTATTTTAATTAGAAAAGACTACGACGAGATGTCGAAGGCTGCGGCCTTTCTTATTGCCGAACAAATCAAGATGAAACCAGATTCTGTCATTGGCTTAGCGACTGGTTTCACCCCAATTGGCGTCTATCGCGAGCTGATCAAAATGTACAAATCAGGCGATATTAGTTTTAAAAACGTTAAGGCGTTCACCCTTTATGAATACTTAGGTGAAGGTTTTGACATTATCAAACCTTATGGACTTGATAAATCATGTGCCCGTTACATGCACGAAGAGTTTTTCCGTCATGTCGATATCAAAAAAGAAAATATCTTCTTCTTTGATGGCTACACGAAAGACCCACAAAAGACTTGCTGCGATTATGAAAACAAAATCAAAGAAGCGGGTGGGATTGACCTCCAACTTTTAGGTATTGGTCGCGATGGCCACTGGGGATTCAATGAGCCTGGTTCTAGTTTAGGCTCACGCTCACACGTCGTGGCCCTGACCAAACAAACTCTCGATGACAACTATGAAGACTTCTACCGCAAAGAGGGTATTAGCCGTGATGAAATGCCTCATTTCTGTCTTACGATGGGGGTCGGCACAATTTTAGATGCGCGCAAGCTCATTCTACTTGCGAGTGGAACCAAAAAAGCCAAAATTATTAAGATGGCCCTTGAAGGTTGTTTAACCTCACAAGTGACCGCGAGTGCGATTCAAATTTATGCTGGCGAAGCAACCGTCGTCCTTGATGAAGATGCGGCAAGCAATCTATCAAACGTTGAACACATCAAACATACTGAATCAATATCCAACAAATATAAAGTCAGAGCGGAGTAAAACCCGCTAAACAATAAAGAAAAGTGCGTTAATCTAAACGCACTTTTTATGATCTAACCGCAAGTTATTCTGCGGTCACTTCTTTGACTAATGCCAATGTGCGCGCTTTTTGCTCTTGTCTTAGATTCGAAAAGTAGAAATAAGGCATGATAAGTGCAAAACTAGCGAGGATGCTTTCAGTTTTAAATGTCATAAGCATAATTGATTCAACACTTGCACGGGAAACAAAAACGATAAAAGCAAGAAAGAGGAAATAGCCTGGTGCAGGCATTTTCTTCATGAAGACGAAAATCTTGATCAGGAGCGCCAGCATGACAATCGCATAAATCAAAAATCCAACAAGACCAAAGCTGTGGAGAATTTCAAAATAGCCACTGTGATAGTTGCCATAGCCTGAAAGCGACCACGATGGATTTTCAAGGATGATTCGATCATGATATAAGACGCGGTTAATGTAAATGCCATCGCCCAAAAGAAGCGAACGGGGACGCGAGATAATCAAGTCGTAAGCTAAACGCCAAAGTTCAAAACGCGCCGCCATTGTACTTTGCCCAATCTCAAGCAAATTAAAAGGGAGGAGGTTGGTAATAGCCCGGGCAACTTTGGTTGAGGCAAGCGCAGGGGTAAAACGGAACAAAGCGACAAGCCCAATCAATAAGATAAAGAGACTGAGTTCAATCCAAAACCGTGTGCGGTGCTTTTTAATGAGCATGAATAAATGGCGGAAAAAAACAAGGGCAAAGGTCAACAGTGACAGGAGCATATTTGTTTTTGAGAATGTAAAATAAATTGCGATTAAAAGCGGGATTGTTAATAGTGCAAAAATAAATCTTCTCTTCCGTGTTTTATAGAAGAAATATAGGAAGATAGCAAACATGAAGCCAGTCAGTAAAAAGCTCGCAAAAGTATTACGGTTGTCATAAGGACCAACCGGAACAGGAAGCGAAGCGTTGCCATAACCAATCCTTAACAAATCAAGATAAACATCAAACTCGGTCACAAATGAATAAATGGCAATCGCTAAGGCATAAAAAAGCAGCGAGTAAGAGATCAATAAGACAAAGCCACGAAAGAATTCTTTTCGCGGCAAGACTATCACCATTAAGTAGATATAAGATGCCGTAACAAATAGTAGCATCAGCGAACGAAACTTATCAGCCGGACTAATATTGAGAATCATCTGTACAATATCGCCTTCTTTTGTCGTCACATTGATGACTTGATCCATCGGCATAATGATTAGGTTTAAAACACTCAGAGCAACAATAACTAACAATCCATAGAGTAAAAACATTCTAACTTTTGTTTGATTTTTATCGAAGCGTTGGACATAGCTAGTGACCGCCACAAGTGTCAAATTGGCTGTAATCAAAAATAAAAAACCCACAAAGTCATTGTTGGGGAAAATGATTCCATTAGGTGCATAAGTTTGTTCATAGATTAAGAACGTTAATGCGCTGATGAGAATGAAGGGAATAAAGGATGTGTAGCGGTTAATACCAACGAATCGTTCTTTCATGATAAGATAATCATACTATTTTATAGTATAAAAAACAATTTACATTTTCTTCCCAACCTTATTGATATCTTTTACCCTCATTTTTAGTGTAAAGTAATAATAATCAAACTATTCCACGAGGGAATGATACCTCATGAAAATAAACAATAAAACAAGTATAGTCGTTCTGTTATCTGCCCTGTTAATTGGGACGTTTTTAACACACAATCAGGATTACCAGCCTGCAAGTGCACTTTCACCCATGCCCGCTAACGTCAATGTCACCGATCGTACCGGTGTCGAACTTGCTTCTTACTATGCAGGCATTAATGGCACAAGAGGCGATGCCCTTCTCGCAGCCCTTAATACGATAATTGACGATCATAACGAATACAATTATGACAGTTCAGTCCATCGAACCATTTATAAAATCATTGACCGTAACTGGGATTTGAGTCCATTAACACCAACTGAACTAGAAAGCTTTGACTATGCAGCTGATGACGCGACCACTTATATTAGAAAATATTATGCTGACTATAATGACGATATAAGCCGGGCTGATGTCTTTAAAGCAGTGGGGGCTAGCCGCGTTAGTTTTGATAAAGAACACTTATGGGCCCAGTCCCTAGGGGAATTTGGGCGCACAAATGGTGCAGGTAGTGACTTCCATTCCCTCGTTCCTTCGGATGCAAAAGCTAATCAACAACTCCATAGTAACTACAACTTTGCCACGCCAACTCTCTCGATAACAAATTATAACAATGACAAAGGAACCTTTGCGGGAATCAATGGTAATATCACTGGTTTTGGTCAGAAAGTCATGGAACCTCTAGATCAATA
>DATESM010000130.1:0-2572 GCA_035270805.1 Bacilli bacterium | reverse complement strand
ATGACCCACTTTTGGGTGTGATGGATTCGCTAGCGACATTTATTGAAATAGATAACTATCAAATGTATAAAGAAAAAATCGCGACTATCCCTTATCAACATTCACCTTTTGACTATGTATTTGATGTGCAAGTTGCGCTTTTAGATGTTTTAGCCCTCAAAGCTGATTTAGGCTTACGTTTAAGGAAGGCCTATCAAGCAGGCGATAAAAAGGCCTTATCCCATATTGCAGAACAATTGCCCCTCCTTTTGAGCAGGCTCGACGTTTTTTCTAGCAAACTCCACAAACAATGGCATAGGGAGAATAAACCGCATGGCTTTGATGTCCAAGATTTAAGGCTTGGTGGACTTAAAGAGCGCCTAAGGGTCACAAGTCAAAAACTGAATGCCTACCTAGCGGGTAGTCTTACTAGTATCGAGGAGTTAGACGAAGAAATTTTAGACTATATGTGCCAAGGAAAGGAATATACATTTGATACACGAAACTGTGAATATCGCCTTCACCGTATTAGTAGTGTTAATGTTAATGATTAAATATGATTAAAAAATATGCACCTAATTTGGTGTTGATAAAAACAAAAACAACCTCGCTCTTATTACAAATTGAGAATGGCGCAAGTATTGTCTATCTTGGACCTCATCGTCAAAAATTGATTGAAAGTCTAGTGATTAAAAATAAATATAATCAACACGCTTCAAGTGACGTTTTAGATAAAACAGATACGATTTTTTCTAGTTGGTCGGATGGTGCAGATTTAGAACCTATGGTCCAAATCGAAGATAGTTTAGGCATATTTGTTAATCGTTTTCAGGTTGAATCATATCATATAGATAAACAATACAGTCATCACTTTGAAGGACCACATTCTCATCATAAAGATCAAACACTTGTGATTAGCTATATTGATGAAACGCGGCGGCTAAAAGTTGAACAATATATTTCAACCCATCTCAATTCTGAAGCGCTTGTCTTTTCGTTGAAAATCAGTAATCTATCCTCGCAACCATTCAAAATCTTAAAAGCGATGTCGATGCAAATTGATTTTGAACACACCGACAATCAAATATATACGCTTGATGGGATGTGGGGCGCAGAACGAAACATTCATGACACTGAAGTAAAAACTGGTCTTTTTGCGGTTAAATCCGCTTCAGGCTATTCCTCTAATATACATAACCCTTTTGTCATTGTTCGTAATGCGAAAACATTCATGGCCTCAAATCTGATTTATTCAGGCTCGCATGCGGAAACACTCGAAGTCCTGCCGATTGGTAAGTCACGGTTTATGACAGGGATTAATAAGGATGTCTTCTCTTGGAACCTTGGACAAAATAAGGCCTTTGTCACCCCTGAAGCGGTCGTGACATTTGGAAAGTCAGTTGATGATGTCTCAATGAAAATGCATGAATTTGTCAAATTCAATTTACTCCAACCCAAACATCAAACACGGACCCCG
Organism: Bacilli bacterium; assembly: GCA_035270805.1. GTDB lineage: Bacteria > Bacillota_I > Bacilli_A > RFN20 > CAG-826 > DATESG01. The sequence goes on along the minus strand of DATESM010000130.1, from coordinate 1,116 downwards.
CATGTTTTACTCAATTCATGGGAAGGCATCTACTTTGCGTTTGATCGCGCTAAGATTATCAATCTTGCCCGTCAAGCCAAGGAACTAGGTGTTGATTTATTTGTGCTTGATGATGGCTGGTTTGGACAGCGAGATGATGATACCAGTTCACTAGGCGACTGGTTTGACTATGAAAAGAAAACAGGTGGACTGCAAAGTCTAGCTGAAGAAATTAAAGCGATTGGTCTCAAATTTGGTCTCTGGTTCGAACCAGAAATGATCAATCGTCAGTCCAGTCTCTATCAAAACCATCCTGATTTTGCAATGGAAATTCCTAGTATTAGGGCGGTTGAAAGACGGCATCAATTAATGTTAGATTTTGCCCGTAGCGATGTACGGGAACATATTTTTAAACAAATGTGTGCAGTGATTGATCATGTTAAGCCTGATTATTTAAAACTCGATGCTAACCGTGTCATGAGTGATATGTACTCGCAAGGATTAAACAATCATGGCGAATATCAACACCGTTATGTGTTGGGCCTTTATGAGTTTTGGGGAAAACTTGTGGCGCGCCATCCTCATATCCTGGTTGAAGCTTGTTCATCAGGCGGTAATCGTTTTGACTTAGGGACACTCTTTTATTTCCCACAAATTTGGGCTTCCGATAACACCGATGCCCTCAGTCGTATTCATATTCAAGAAGGAACATTACTTGGCTATCCACAGTCAACGATGGGCACGCATGTCTCACAAGTCCCCAACGCAACCACTAATCGTTACACCCCACTTGAAAGCCGCTTTAATATTGCAAGTATTGGTGCCTTTGGCTATGAGATGGATTTAACGCATACTGGAGACGAAGAAAAGGCGGTCATGAAAAAGCAAGTCGACTTTTACCGTCAATATGGCGCACTCCTCTGTCATGGTGTCTATACACCACTGAGTAGTGGGACGACTTCGACAGTTTACGCCTACATGATTAAGGATAAAAAGCAGGATTTTGATCAAGCAATTATCATGGTCGCATTATTAGAAAAACCATCTAAGAAAGTGACTTTAAAGTTAAAGGGTTTTAACAACAAAGCTCAATACGCACTTAGCTACCGCTTACAAGATAATCTCGAGGATAAAGAG
>DATESM010000129.1:0-4586 GCA_035270805.1 Bacilli bacterium | reverse complement strand
GGAATGGCTAACGCGGTGAATAGACAAAATCAAGGTGATGGAATTTTACTGCCATAACTCACCTGCAAGACTATCTAAATCTTTACTTTCTAAATCAAGACCTTCACGTTTAAGTGCCGCTTTAAGACGGTAAATAAAGGGAATGTCCAGGGCGATAGCGTGGAGAACATCGGCCTGCTCATAGACAAGCGTAGGTGGGCCTTGAAGAATGATTTTACCCCCACTAAAAACAACAATTTCATCACTGGCTAGCGTTTCTTCAATATCATGCGTGATACTGATCACAGTCAAATCAGGATTGTCTTTTTTCATCCGTTTAACAATGTCGCCAATTTCCCGTTTTCCTTTAGGATCAAGCATGGCAGTCGCCTCATCTAGAATAACAATTTTAGGATTAAGGGCTAATACCCCTGCAATAGCAACGCGCTGTTTTTGGCCGCCACTGAGATTGGTTGGTTCCTTATCTAAAAAGGCACTCATCCCCACTTCATGGGCAAAGCGTTCGATAATTTCATCCATCTTCGCGGGATCAACTTGACGATTTTCTAGGCCAAAGGCGATGTCATCTCTCACGGTTGAGCCGATGAATTGATTGTCGGGATTTTGGAAAACAATACCTAAATCGCTACGAATAGCGGCAAGATTTTGTTCGTTTAAAGGCGTATCAAAAATGCGAATAGTGCCATTTTGTGGTTCTAATAAACCAGCGATTAACTTAGCAAAGGTCGATTTACCTGAACCATTATGACCAATAACTGAGACATAACTCCCACGCTTAATGTTTAAAGAAACGTCATTAACGACGTCTTTTTCTTTATCGTACGAGTACGTGAGATTTTCTACTGTTAGTGCAAAGTTATTCATTGTTTTTCTTTTCAAATTGGAGTTTTAAGGCGCGACCCTCAAATGGACGAGATTTAATGCCGGCGAGTTCAAAAATGCGCCGACTTGCTCTTGTGTTAAGCTCATCATGATATTTATCGCTGAGGAATATGACCTCTTTGATCCCGGCTTGAACGATAGCCTTCGCGCATTCATTGCATGGGAAGAGTGTGGCATAGAGAGAACATCCCTTTAAAGACGCACCATTCCTCGTGTTGAGAATCGCATTAAATTCAGCGTGACAGACATAAAGATATTTAGAATCGAGGTCTTCTCCCTTATCCCAGGGTAGCGCATTATCTTCAATCCCAATCGGCATGCCATTGTAGCCGACACTAACAACTTTATGTTCGCTGTCGGCGATACATGCGCCAACTTGTGTGCTCGGATCCTTGCTTCTTTCACTTGATAAAAGGGCAATTCCCATGAAGTATTCATCCCAATTAATATAATTTTCTCGTTTCATCGTGCCCTCCATTTAATCATGTAGATTATAACACAAGTAAAACTTGTTTTACTATTGAGAACTCATCGAAGTCCACTTAAAAGAGGTAAAAGAAAAGACAAGTGGAAACCCACTTGCCCTTAGGCATGAGATAAAGTCTTATTTTTATACTGAGTAGGGAATATCTAAGACGGTGTCTAAGACGATATCATTGACTAAATCGTAGGTGACCACTTGATGATCAGAAAGCGTATAAACAAAGTTTTCAATCATCACCGCGCGGTCAACACCGACATAATAATTCTCACTTACTGGATGTTCGATGATAACCGGTTCTGGAATTGGATTTTGTTTTGAAAAATCGATTTTAAATAGGTAATAATAACTATGATAACGGAAATACCAATCATCATATGACTCACTTTCTTCGGGGTCATCTTCAGGGACGGGAGTCTCTAAATAGCCATATTCATAGCCTTGGACAGGAAAACCAAAGAGATGATGCTCAGGGGAAACGAGCAGGGCTTTATGATTCCAAAGAGCTTCCGAATAAGAATAAGTCCAGATCGCATTTTCTTCATCTTCAAACCCGACATCTAAGGTGCGCGTTTGCAATTCTAGAGCCCCACCGCTGGTCGTATTATAGGCGGTCATCTTCATCCCCTCAACAAAACCATTTTCGTCGGCTTGATAGCCAATACCTAGTAGATAATTTTCACCCCATGGATGTTGATATGTATCATAGCCTGGTAGATGAATTTCATCGGTAATGGTTGGATTAGCTGGATCAGATAAATCAATAATATAGAGGGGGTCCGTTCTTAAGAAAGTAACAATATAGGCTTTATGACCTAAGAAGCGGACAGATTGAATGGACTCTTGTGGCTTACCTAAGCCTTCACTAAGGTGGGCGATGAGGTTAAAGCCATCTTTATTAGCATTCAGTTTTAAAACATAGAGATGATTGTCAACAATCCGTTCATAGTTTTGCCATTCCCATTCGTTATTTGAACTGATTGTCCACCGCGCTCCTTGATTGGTCGTGGCGACCCGAAGATAGCCCTGATAGTAATCCATCGAAAATTGATTAAGCATCCCACCTTCGACAATCCCCGCTGCGACAAATTCAAAATCAGCGTGATCAATATCAAGGCGATACTGACTAATAGTCATTGTTTGATAGTAACGAGTGTCTTCATAGATGTAATTTGTGTCACTAACGTAGAGATCAGTCAATGAGACATAAATTTGCTTGTATCCATAGCCTGCGCCTAGGTAAGCTTTTGCATTAAGGCTAATATTGCTAGGATTTTGATCAAAATGGATCCCCGTTAAGACACTCATGCCATTAACAAGCGTGTCATCAAAATAATAAATTTCATTGTAATCAACAAATGCCTCATTCCCATCAACTGTATAACTTGGCCGTAGTTCGACATCCGTGTTATATAGGTATTTATGTCCAACAAGGAAGAGACTATCATCAATCATCCGGTGATCAAGAAAATTTGTATCCGTTTCAACCTGATAGACTAGGCTAAAAGTATCACGTTCATAAACCGCAACAGTGCCCGTCGGTGCATACCACATCCAAGCATAACAGGCATAATCATCACCTTCTCCTGTTTCAATCCAACATGATGGCGATTGATTAAATGAGTAACCAACGACGACGAGATAGTCCTCAAGCAGATAAAGTGAGTCAACATGGATATTGTCTAAATCAATGAGGTGTTGATAGTCTATCACTCCTTGATCGTCGACATCAAAAACATGAACACGATTTTGATAGCGGGGTGCATAGAAAATGTTGTAACCGTCTGTTTTTACAATATCGCCCTCATCGACACCTTCAACTTGGACATTGGTGTCAACATAGTCGCGACCCTCTTCTCCACCCGTACTATCTTCTGGCAGAGGCGCCGCTGTATCTTCGCTTAGCGCCGGACCTTCGGGATAATATCTTGATTGCGAATCTTCAATGAGGGTTAATAGTTTGTCTTTAGAACCCACTGTGTTTAAATTTGCCTTAGCTAAAGCAGTCTCGCTAGGCCCACAGCTAGCGGCTAAAAGGGCCAGGGTTAAAGTGAGAAAAAAGGCCCCTGTTCGTGATTGGTGTTGATGATAACTCATAAGCAATCTCCTTCCTGCTCGCATGAGCACGAGAAATATTGACTTGTCAAAGAGAATTGATATCTAATTTCATTGTATATGAAATCACTCGTGACAACATGAGGTTTAGTAAAAAGGGAATGTTGAACTATTTATCGAGGTGACAGGTGATTATTTTTTAATAATTTGCACTTCGTATGGCCGTAAGCGCCGTTGATGGTCATCAAAAACATGATAATTCGCATAGAGAACTTCGCCATCCATATTCGTTTTAATGGGATGATGACGCCGATCTAAGTTAATTAGCACTAATATCGTTTCTTTGCCTAGTTGGCGCTCAAAGACGAGAAGATTTTTGTTTTCATCAAGGAAATTGATGTCTCCTCTTGTCAGCGACTTATAGTTTTTTCGTAGTGCAATCAGTTGTTGGTAGTTAGTGAGGATGGCATGACGTTTATCCTTTTGGGCTTCAACATTAATACGCTTGTAGTTACTGTTGACTTTCAACCAAGGTTTAACTTTGCTAAACCCGGCATTACGCTTACTATTCCACTGCATTGGGGTCCGTGCATGGTCACGGGTAAAATTCATCATGAAGCGCCACGCTAGCGCCTTAGGTAGATGAAAGCCATCATGAAGCATGTTATAAACATTGAGGCTGCTAATATCTTTAATCTCTTTGAGATTCTTAAAATCGACATTGGTCATGCCAATTTCTTGGCCTTGATAAATGAAAGGCGTCCCTTTTAGCGTCAACAACATCGCCGCCAGTGCGGAGGCCGACACAAGGGGATTTCGTTCGTCGCCAAAGCGTGAGAGACTACGGGGAATATCATGATTTTCTAAGAAGAGGGGATTCCATTCAACATTGAGAACCCACTTTTTCATCAACGCAACCATGCGTGATGGTTTATATTTACGTTTAAATGTTGGGAGATTAAAACGATAATCAACGCTCGTATGTTCAAAGGGGAAGACCATCGTCAGCTCTTTGCCATTCGTGAAGGTTTTTGCGTTTTCTAAGTCAACATCACTCGTTTCTCCAACTGTAAAAGCATCATATTGCGAGAGGACATCGCGATGGAGTTCTTCTAATATACGGTGGGCACCTGGTTGACTCAAATAGTGCTCTTTGCCTGTCTTATAA
>DATESM010000128.1:0-6715 GCA_035270805.1 Bacilli bacterium | reverse complement strand
CCCTAGAGTAATAGAGTGATAGAGTAACCTCTCTTGAGAGGTCTTTTATGAATCAACAATTTCCTAGCGATCATCGTGATTTATTTCAAACTATTTTAGCATTAGAAACCATTGAAGAGTGTGAGTCTTTTTTTAAAGATCTCTGTACGATAAAAGAAGTCGAGGCGATGGCGCAACGACTTTATGCTGCTCGTTTGATAGCGGCCGGAAAAACCTTTACGCAAATCGAAGAATTGACAGGGATATCCTCGACGACGCTCAGTCGTGTTTCCCAAGCTTATAAGTATGGCAGTGGCTATAAAAAAGCACTTACAAAGAAATAAAACACTCAATCGAGTGTTTTATTTTATTAACGAGATAATGTGGTTGTCACTAAGAAGTTCGATAATATCCTCATACGAATTAGCCACATAGTTTTTTAGTTTGTCATCGATGTGGGCAAAGATGTCATCAAGAGGACTACTATCCTTGGTTTCATACTGATAATAGACTTCAGCTAGATAGGAAATCACCACGCGACGAAGGTGAGCAATCATCGATCCTTCTAACCAATAAGATATTGCTAACTGAGGGTAGAGTTTTTCTTGTCTTTTCGCTTTAATGTATAAATCAAGATCGTCGTTACTCGAGCGATAAATATCAAAAAAGGCAAAATCAAAGTTGAGATGATGCTTAGCTAAATAATCATACGCATCGGCGTGAATGATTTCAATTTTGTTTTTATTCGAAAAATAGGGTAATAGATGTTTGTTGAAGATATTAATGATTTCCTTATCTTTTTCAACGATGACGATCCGGTCGACATTAGTTTTACGTGAAATCATGAACGGGTAATAACCTAAACCTAATCCGAGGACGACAACACGTCCTTGTGCATGATCAATGGCTCTTTTCATCGTATTTATTTCATGTGGAATGATTGCCATCCAAATTTTGTCGTCCTGGGTTAGGGCTAAATAAGGATAGTCAACTTGTGGATAGGAGAGTGATAATTTCTCTTGAAAATAAGGAGGAGAAGCGACGACGTCATCAAAGATAAATAGCTGGTTCTTGCGATATACTTTTGTCACAAGTTCGATGTTTTTGACTTTTATCTTCGCCCCACGAATGGTTTGATAGTAGGGGTCATTTTGGTATTGATTTAAAGAGTGTGAGTTAATTGAAGGAAGGATATGTTGATTAAATAAGTGGACTTGAAAATCATCTTCATCATTAAATGCATAAAGCTCTTTTATTAGTTCAAGGTAGTCTTGATGGTTGTGGACATGTTGGAAGACCTCAAGGAGATCGGCCTGCTCAAATCCATCAATCAAATCAAGGGCTAACTGTCCCGCACTCATGTTAAGTTCTAGTGTTTCAAACAGTTTATTTAGTTTATTTGAAGCGCTTTTATCAAAATTAAATTTCATATTATTTTTCTCCTCATTAGATTAACATAACCATGCAATAATGCACTTAAAAGATAAAATTCTAGTGCAAAATCAATATTAATATCATGACATTATCATGGCGGATATTATATCTTGTTTTACATTCACTACGCGTTTACATATAATAAAACCATTAGAAGTCTTTGCGTACAAAGGAGAGAGTGTATGAAAAAGCGAAATGTCGGTCACAATATTTTTGCCCTTATTTTTGCGTTAATCGCCTTGGGGCTTACTGTTTACATTGAAGGGGTTTATAATCCACTCGGGCTTTTAGAAATTTTTAAGACCTGGTTTGGTTTTTCAGGACTCCAGCTTTTAGCCTATGCCCCTATTGGTATTGGTCTGTTATTATTCCTTATTTTATTTATTCTCATTTTTACTAGACATCGTCCCCGTAAACTATGGACGGGTTTTAATGTCTTATTTGTTTCTGCGGCAGTTTCACTGATTACTGCGAAGATTATCAAGGGCGAAATCATGCTACTTGATGCCTCATTTATGCCGATTTGGAGTGCTTTCACTAATCTTGAAACCTATCTTCAAATTGCTAGTGTCTTGGCGGCGATAATTGCCGCTCTGCTTGTCTTTATTGCCGCGATTCGCTCAATGCGAGCGCATGATTATAAACCTAAATATGATCATATTAAGATTAATGAACGCAAAGCTGAGATTGAGGAAAAAAAACTAGCGCTTAAAGAAAAACCGCAACCCATCGTCGAAGAGGTAAAAGTTGAAACTAAACCAGAGCCTAAGGTTGAAGTCAAACCTGAACCGAGTGTTGTGATAACGCCACCACCTGTTCAAGAAAAAAAGGTTGAGGAAGTCAAGGTCGTCGCCGTCAAAGAAGAAGTGATTGAACCTAAACCTTTGCCTAAAGAAGAAGTAAAAGAAGTCGTGATCAAACGGATTATTGAAGAACGTGTAATTGTCCCAGCCGAAGAAGCTAAAACAGTCAATAAAGAAGAAATCAAAAAACCTGAAGTTAAAAAAGAGGAACCTGAGGAAAGTAAACCATTATATAACTTCCAAAAAAGGCGGGAAACACCAAAGCCACCGAAGAAAGATCGACCAAAACCACCGCCTGCCGAAGAAGTTTTGAAAAAAGTAAGAAAAAAAGAAGCTATCCCTGGTAAACCACTAGAAAAAGCAAACAAGAAGGACGAGATTAAAACAGTCCAACAAAAGCCTACTCCTAAAGTCGAGCCTGAAACAAAGCCCGTTGTTAAAGCTGATAAAAAAGACGAGGTCAAACCAGTTGCAAAAGCTGAAGTTAAAAAAACAGAAGACAGTGGCGCGACCCGAGGTCCAAATAGTGAAGGTGTTAGAGTCTATCATTTAAGCAAGCGTGCTGAAGATAATAAATGGACAATTCGCTTTGCGGGTGGTAAGCGTGTCATCAAGTTATGCGACACCCAAAAAGAAGCGATTGATTATGTTGAAGCCCTTTGCGCAAATAATGGTGGTACCTATCTTGTCCATGCCTCACGCGGTGCCAACAAAGGTCGAATAAGAAAAACTTAAACTGTCATTAAGACTGTAAACCCTTACATGTAAAGTAAGGGTTTTCTTTTTGACAAAATGCCCTTTTACTCTTTATTAGTTTTGATGATGTGTTACAATATAGACATCGAGACGACATAATAAACAATAATAGAAAGGAAGATTTTTATGTCTAAAATTATCATCATATCCGGAGATCTAGCCGCCGGAAAATCCGCTCTCGCGAAGAGACTTTCGCGACACTATGAAATTCCTTATTTTCAAAAATCTCGGCTAAAAGAAATTCTTGGCGAAGAGATTGAGTTTGAAGGAGTTGACAAAAATAAAAGGGTTTCGCGCGGGGCCATGGATATTCTTGTCCACATTGCCTCACGCTTTGCCAAAATCAAAGGAAGTGTAATCCTTGAGGCTAACTTCCATCAAGATGACCTCGAAAAAATACAACGCGAATGTTCGTTTGCAAATCATCATGTTGCCCTAATCTATTTAACAGGCGAGATGGATGTGCTATACGAACGTTTTTTATATCGCGAAATGTATCAAAACCGTCATCCAGTTCACTTGACTCATCCTTTAAAGAACCTCGAAGAATTTACGCAATATGTTAATCAATTACGGAATGAAAATGAAGTTTTACCCCGCCTTTATATTGATACAACCAATTGCGACCAAGAAATGATATTTGCTAAGGCCGTTGAGGCCTTAAAGGATTAAAGGAGAAGTTATGGCATACACAACTGACAAAATAAGAAATATTGTATTTCTAGGTCACCAAGGCAGTGGGAAAACAACGCTCGTTGAATCACTAGCCTCAGTTGTGACCGGAAAACCCAAAGGCGAGATCGAACGTAAGAATACAATTAGTGACAACTCTGTTGAAGAAAAAAATCGCTTAAGTTCATGCAGTCTATCTGTCGTAAGTGTTGATTATCAAGACTACCATCTTAACTTCCTTGATGCACCAGGTAATGATGATTTCGTGCATGATATTATTGGAGTCCTTGATGTTGTCAAAGCCGCTGTCCTCGTGATTGATGCGACAAAAAAGATTGAAGTAGGCACCGTTAAGCACTTTAACATGCTGAAAAAACATGGGGTTCCAACATTTATCTATATCAATAAAATGGATAAAGAAAAAATTGATTTTGAGGCGCTATTGGAAGAGATCAATCAAGTTTTAGGTAAAAAGGCCGTTTCCTTTGTTTACCCAATTGGTCGACAAGAAGCCTTCGATGGCTTTATTGATGTTGTTCGCCTCAAAGCCCGTAAATATGATGGCACAACCTGTGTTGATGACCAAATTTATGATGACAAAAAACCGATTGTTCTCGAACTGCATAATAGTTTAGCTGAACAAGTCGCCTTAACTGACGATACCTTATTAGATAAATTCTTTGCCGGTGAAACCTTAACACATGCCGAGATTAGTAAAGGCCTTCATACTGCAGTCATTAATGGTGAAATCGCTCCTGTCCTCGTTGGCAGTGCCAAAAAAGATATAGGGATTGAAACACTCTTATCAATGATGATTGAATACCTCCCTAATCCAAGTGAATTAAAGCCTTATCAAGCTTTTGATAATGCTGGCAATGAAGTCGAAGTTTTAACACTACCCGACCAAGCATTTTCGGCCTATGTATTCAAGACAACATTTGACCAATATAAAGGTGTTACCAACTTAGTCAAAATCAACTCTGGAACCCTAAGCGTTGGTGATGAGGTCTATTCTGCAAATGCGAATGACTCTTTTAGAGTCTCTCAAATATCAACGATGTTTGGCGCGACATTAACCCCAGTTGATAAAGCCATTGCGGGGGACATTGTGGCGCTGACAAAACTTGAAAATGTTGCAACTGGTTTTACTCTCTCAACAAAGGGAAATGTGATTAAATTCCCCTTGCCTAAATATCCAACCATTGTTTACTATCGCTCGATTGTGGCTAAATCCGCTAAAGATGAAGAAAAACTTGGCCAAGCCTTAGCTAAATATTCGATGGAAGACCCGTGTTTTGAAATGAAACGCAATCCTGAAACTAAGGAACTTTTGATTGGGGGTCTCAGTGACTCACACATCAATTTCGTTTTAGAAAAAGTGAAAAATAGTTATGGGGTTGAAGTAGATCAATTCGTGCCAAAAATTAATTATCGTGAGACGATTAAGGCCACCGCAGAAGCAGAAGGCCGTTACGTGAAACAAAGTGGTGGCAGTGGTTTCTATGGCGTTGTTGTCATGCGCTTTAGTCCAAGCGGCACCGAGGACAATGTCTTTACCGAAGAAGTATTCGGTGGGGCCGTCCCACGCAATTATTATCCAGCTGTTGAAAAAGGATTTATGGAAGCCACACAGAAGGGTCTCCTAGCTGGCTTTCCTGTCATTGGCGTCAAGGGCACACTATTTGATGGTAAATATCACTCAGTTGATAGCAACGAACAAGCGTTCAAAATGGCGGGTATTCTCGCGTTTAAAGAAGCTTATCAAAAATGTAAGCCAACCCTTCTTGAACCGATTATGCACATTAGTGTTCAAGTCAACAACGACTATACAGGTAGTATTATGAAAGATCTCAATCAACGCCGTGCTCGTATCCTCAATATGGACGAAAAGGGCTTTGGTATTCAAGAAATTACCGCGCTTGTTCCTGAAAGTGAAATCATGGACTACGCGATCAAACTACGGGTTATGACACAAGGTAGTGGATTCTTCAATCGGAAGTTTGATAGCTACCAAGAAGTGCCTGCTTATGTGGTTGAACAAATTATCAAAACCTATAAACAAGACTAATCATTTCATCTAAAAAAGAAGAGTAACCGTTTATAGATGGTTACTCTTTTTTATTGTTCGTCATATTTATGGTGGTAGTCAATTTTTGCCTCGAGGAAAGCCCGTAATTCACTGAGAATATGGAAGAGTTCGGCCCGTTCCTCAAATTCTTTTCGCGTTGTTGGCAGCGAGAGTTTTTCATAATCTACATGGAGTTCGTCAAGCAAAGTAAGTAAGCGAGTTGCATTATCAATTTTGCCAATATTATTAATGAAAACAGCAAGATAGGCTAGAAGTTTATCTTTATAAACACTAGCGTTAATGGTCTGTGATATCGCATTGACTCTCTCGAGCACGAGGGTTTGGTTCTCGCGCATACCTAAATAGGAGATTCGCTTCTCAACATCCTTAAATGTCCGATTTTCTTTGGCGAGAATCAAATCATGTTTTGCGAGAGTGATGGCCTGCTTTAATGGCGTAAAATCAACCGGTTCATCACGGGATAATTGGAGAAATACATCACTAATTTGCTTATCAATTTTTAACTCATTCGTATAAATGACTTTTTTGGGTGCTGGGGCATACAGGTTCAATAGAATAGCAATGCCCATGCCAATCACTAAAACGTAGAGAGCATTGAGAGCAAAGCGTGGTTCGGCCCCTAAATATTCTTGAGAGATGAGCACAAGCGCAAGAACCGCGCCGATTTCCAGTTTTAATATATAAAGAAAGACTAAGAGTGTAATGACGACAATGATGAGCGTATAGATTTCGTATCCGAGCAGGAAAAACAGGAGTGCTCCAACCCCAATGCCAATCAAAGATGCACTGAAGCGCTTGAGTGCAGCCTGAATAACCGCCTCTTTAGTTAAGGCTAGGGAAAGTACAGCGATAACACCAGCCGTATAGCTGTAGTCAATCTTAAAAAGTAAACCCAATAAATAGGCAGTGGTAAAGCCAACAATCATCTTCAAAAATAGGGTTATTCGTAATGTTTTTTCCATGTTTTATATTATATATGCTC
>DATESM010000127.1:0-3339 GCA_035270805.1 Bacilli bacterium | reverse complement strand
CTTTAGTGGTAAACTCGTCGCCATTGAATTATCGCTATTTGATGGTAAGACTTATACAATTGTTAAACGCTTCCCAATTAAGAAGAGATTCTTCTAGGTCATAGTATGTTTGAAGTCATTATTGAAAGAGCAAAAAAAGCGATTGAATACGAATTTAGTCAATCTAAATTTGTCACCAATATTTTCAATAAGAAGTTCAATCCTGACATTGCTTTTTACTATGCTGATTATCACCGCTTTATTGAGAGCGATGTTGTTGATTGTTTTGAAATTGAAACGCTTGATGAGAAGACAAAAGATAAACTCCTCGATAAAAGTCGTGTTCATAATCTAAGCGAAGCGGAAAAAGATCTACTCGTTCATCTAGTCACTCTTCATGTCGCCCGTAAACTTAATGCCCTGAGGGCATTAAGACTTGGCGAAGATATGACTTATTCTGAGTTAACAAAACTTTATAAAAAACAAAATGCCTATTGGTTTAGAGGCCAAGAAGATTTTCACTATAGTCTGACGCCAAGTTTTTTTCGAGACAAGGATGATAAGGGTGTTGTTACCCTACCCAGTCTAAAAGGCTACTACAATAATAAGGGTATCTTGAGCAAACTCAACCACATCTTTGGAACAGGTGAACTAGATTTTAACAAAGTTTCTTTTGTCCAACATGCGATGTCAAAGACCCCACTGCTAGATTTTACAAAAGACCCCTTCGTGGCCGCGACCTTTGCCCTCCATCAAGTCGGTGAGGTAGATAGCGATAGTGCACTATTTAAACTCAACATCAATCAACCTTATGTCGAGAAGGTAACTAATCAAGAAGAAGCCGATAAGATTATTCAATCACTACACATTGAATACTTTAATAATAAGCCAGAGATTACAACCCTGATTAAATCCTCATTATTTAGGGGACTTGTGGATGGCTCACTTGTTTCGCGGATATATCTTATTGATATTTCCACGAATGACAGGATGAGAATGCAAAAAGGAACCTTTGTACTCTTTGATCATGTCATCTTCGTTGATGAGAATATGATTGTGTCTGATAAAACAAAAAACGAACTCTCAGGCATCATCACCAAGCATCGCATTAAGAAGAACATCAAAGATAAACTTCGACTGGCGCTAAAAAGACGCGCTAAATTTGGTCAATATGATTATGACTTATTAATGGAACCGTACCGCTACATGGTAGAGGGACAAAAAAAGGAGAATTAACTTTATTCTCCTTTTTGTTTGATGTATAAGTCGTAGAGTTTATTTTTATTGCTATTAAATAAGAGGGCAACAATTTTGATGGCTTCTTTTGTTTTATAGCCTTCTTTGATTAACTGATCAACATGGACAAGGGCTTGACCCTCATCTGTTTCAATCACTTCATCATTGCCTTTAACCACAAGGACAAGTTCGCCCTTAATTTTATCAAAGTCGAGGGTTAATAATTCTGCTAGTGTGCCATAAATATATTCTTCATGACGTTTAGTTAACTCTCGCACTAAAGCAGCTTCTCGCTTGCCAAGAAGGTCGAATAAAAATTTGATGGTCTTATCGATTCGATGAGGTGCTTCGTAGAAGATGAGTGTTTCTCTTTTATTTTTTAAATCTATGAGTTCTCTATCTTTTGCTTTTAAATCAAGAAAGCCATGGAAGTAGAAGTGCTCACTAGGAAGACCAGAACCAATGAGGGCTGGAAGCAGGGCAGAGGGTCCATTAATGACAGAAACAAAGATATCGTGTTCAAGTAGACTCCTGACTAAACGTGAACCAGGATCACTAATCAGAGGATAACCGGCATCACTAACGTAGCAACCCTTCTCTCCCAACTCAATCCGAGCAATTATCTCAGCACTTTTAGCTTCTTCATTAAATTGATGGAGACTAATGAGTGTTTTACTGATGGCTAGATGAGCGAGGAGTTTACGGGTGACCCGACTATCTTCACAAGCGATAAAGTCAACACTTTCGAGTGTTTCTTTAACGCGAGGACTAATCTCACTTAAATTACCAATGGGTGTTGCCACGAGGTAAAAGGGGATTGAAGAAAAGGACTTATTTTGCTTCATTGAACCGGGTCCACTTTTGATTGAATTCATCAAGCGGTACTGTTAGGTATTCATTTTCCCCGACCAGTTGAATGGTCCGATTAATGACATTGAATGATTTAACTTTGTAGTAGGTTTTTTGATTATCGTTAGTAAAGCGGGCATTAATACGAGGGAAGTCTTTTTTGGCTTCACTATAGTAATCATCTTCATACTTTAAGCAGCAAATGAGTTTGCCACAGTGTCCAGACAGTTTAGGAATATTAAGGGCGAGCATTTGATTTTTAGCACGACTAATACTAATGCCATCAAATTCATTTAAGAAAGTTGAACAGCAAAGGGGGAAGCCACAGATGCCAATGCCTCCGACAATCTTAGCCTTGTCACGGCTACCAATTTGTCGCAGTTCAACCCGCGTATGGAATTCGCTAGCAAGTATTTTTAATAAGTCTCTAAAATCAACACGGTTTTCAGAATAATAAATAAATAGAATTTTACTGCGGTCTAGATTATATTCGGCACTAAGAAGAACCATGTCTAGACCGAGTGACTTAATTTGGTCGACACAAAAATCTTTAGCCCTCTTAGCGTCTTCTAAGTTTTGTAGGTGACGTCTAACATCATCTTCATCGGCTTTTCTTAAAATAGGTTTGAGCTCGAGTGGGGAAGAAAACTCGGATAGGGGTTTAACTTCACTCGCGGCTTTGGCTATTTCAATCCCTTGAATGGTTTCAACAATCACAAAATCATTGACTTCAATATTGGGGTGAGGACAGGAAAAGAAGTAGGTCTTAGGACCGTTATTAAAGACAATACTTAAAAAGTATTGGTTTTTTCCACTTTCAGGATTATTTAGACTATATGTTTCATTTTCCATAACTAGTCTCCTTTACGATATGTATCATGACGTGATCAAGTAATAAATTGAGATTCACGTTGCTCTCGATTCTGGTCATCGCTTCAATGATGACTTTAATGGCAGTGAGTGGGTTTTTAATGACACGACTTAATTTTGCGGTCGTGTCATCAAAACTAGGCAGTAGTAGCCGGCCTTGTAAGTTATAGTTTACTATATCTTGGAAAAAGGCCAGTAATATTTGTAAATATAATTTGGCATCGTCACGACTATTGATGTTGGCGTTAGCGACTTTCATTGATGTATAGACACCGTCTTCTAGACTTAGTCCTAATTCTGCGAGGACAAGTAGTGCGCTATCTTTAACATTAAGATAAGCCTTATCATCTTGCAGTTTGACAATGGTCTCAGGTAGATTATAGGCCAGTGAGAGTAGCTCTGTAT
>DATESM010000126.1:0-4512 GCA_035270805.1 Bacilli bacterium | reverse complement strand
TGAATGGTCCGATCACTAGAGAAATAACCTGATTTAGCAATATTAATGATACAGGACTTGGCCCAGGCTTTACGGTCACGGTAGTAGGAAACAATTTCGTCAGTTTTGTTGATATAACTACGCAAATCTTCAAGAATTAAGTATTCATCACCGCGGTGCATTAATTCATCGAAAATAGAACGGAATCGGTCATGGTCACCATCACTCCAAGTGCCATCCGTTAGTGAATCAACGATGCGCTTGATTTCTGCATCATTACTGTACTTATCCCATGGAGAATAGCCCTTAGTTTTGAGCCGAGCCACTTCGTTTTCTTTTAAACCGAATATAAATGAATGTTCATGGCCAACGCGTTCGTTAATTTCGACATTAGCGCCATCAAGCGTGCCTAAGGTCAGCGCGCCATTCATCATAAATTTCATGTTCCCTGTGCCACTAGCCTCTTTACCCGCTGTTGAAATTTGTTCACTGATATCAGCGGCGGGAATAATAATTTCTGCACTACTAACGCCATAATTTTCAATAAAAACGACTTTCATGAACTTTGAAATCTCTTCATCATTATTAATGACATCGGCAACGCCATTGATCAGCTCGATTACTTTTTTAGCAAAGTGATAACTTGGTGCGGCTTTTGCGCCAAAGAAAAATGTCATCGGATGAATTCTAAACGTCGGTTCGTTTTTCATTCTAAAATATAGATACATAATACGGAATACGTTCATTAATTGCCGTTTATAGGCGTGAAGGCGTTTGACTTGAACATCGAAAATTGAGTCGACATCAATATCAAGATTGTTGTGTTCCTTAATATAAGCAGCCAATTGTTGTTTTTTCAAACGTTTGATTTTTAAGAAATCCGCTTGCACTTCTTTGTCGGCGGCAAAAGGCATGAACTTTTCAAGTAGGTCAGGGTTTTTAATCCAATCGTCCCCGATTTTTTTGCTGACAAGTCCACTCAGTTCTTGGTTGGCATAGACAAACCAACGTCGATGAGTAATCCCATTGGTTTTATTGTTGAATTTTTCCGGGAATAATTCATAAAAGTCACGGAATGTTTCACGTTTTAGGATATCAGTATGTAAGGCTGCTACACCATTTACCGAAAAGGCAGTAAAGAGAGCAATATTTGTCATATGTATCATACCATCACGAAGAATAGCCATGTTTTGTCTCGCGTTAACATCAAATCCTTGTTCAACAAAGTAGAGTTGACTGCGACGGTGAATTTCTTCAATGATCATATAAACACGTGGTACAAGACGTTGGACATAGTTAATCGGCCATTTTTCAAGTGCCTCAACCATGACTGTATGATTTGTGTAGGCCATGCTCTTGCGTGCTTGATCCCATGCTTCTTCCCAACCAAAACCATAGTCGTCCATCAGGATTCTCATCAGTTCAGGAATGGCAAGAATTGGGTGGGTATCATTGAGTTGGAAGACAAACTTTTCGTGGAAATTACTCAGTGTTTTGTATTTACGGTAATGACCACGGGTTGCGCTTTGGAGCCCGGCTGAGACGAGAAAATATTGTTGACGTAAACGGAGAATTTTCCCGTGTTCAGTTGAGTCATCAGGATAAAGACCATGATTGATCTGTTTGAGCGTTGTCAGATATTCCTCAAAGGGTTGATCTTCTGGTAGGTTATTTTCACTGGGTTCTGCACTCCATAGACGCAGTGTGTTAGCAACATTATTACGGTAGCCAATCACGCTAACATCATAAGGGACAGCCTTGACACAAACGGGGTTGACCGTTTTTACACCATAACCACCACTCGGCTTAGCATAGGTTTCGGCATTGCCATAAAATTTGACTTCAACGGAATGTTTTGGTTTACGAACTTCCCAAACGTTTCCATTCACGAGCCATTGATCAGGCACCTCAATTTGGCGATTATCGACAATTTTTTGGCGAAAGAAACCATATTCGTAACGTATCGTATTGCCATGTCCTGGATAGCCTAAAGAGGCAATTGAATCAAGAAAACAAGCCGCTAGTCGTCCTAGCCCGCCATTACCAAGGCCGGCATCGGTCTCTTGTTCTTCAAGTTCATGGATATCAATACCCATTTCTTTTAGCCCATCGCGAGCGACTTCGTAAATACCCAGATTCATCATATTGCTCGTTAATAGGCGTCCAATTAAGAACTCCATTGAAAAATAGACAAGTTGACGCTTGTCATTTTTTAGTATTTTTTCTCTTGTACTTCTCCAGTCATAGTTAGCAAAATCACGGACCATGGTCCCTAAAATGTCATAGCGTTCAGTGATATGACTATCCTTGACACTACGACCATATTTTTCACTTAGGCGTCGTTCAAATTCGACGATAAAGTCTTTCTTGTTATCAAACATTTAAATCTCCTCATTCTATTGTTTTTTTAGTTTGAAAATCATGCCACCGAAGGAAGCAAGTTTGATGGTTAATGAATAGGGACGATTTTCAGGACCAGCATAGTTGTTGGTTTTTAATGGCAAACCATTAAATTGATTCCATCCCCCATAAACATCTTTGTCACTATTGAAGATTTCTTCATAAACACCAGGCGTATTAATACCAATATCATATTCGTCATAATAATTTGAGGTCATATTGTAAACAAACACAAGGTGTGAGTCTTCAAATTGACGCTCAAAGACAAAAACAGATTGTTGGGCATTATCCACCATTAACCAACTGAAGTTTTCAGGGTTATGTTCTTGCATATACATCGCCTTTTCCGAGCGATAAATAAGGTTAAGATCGCGTACTAAACGAGATATGGAATCGTGTTTTGGAAATGTTTTCAGTGTCCATGGGAGCGACTTTTGTTCATTCCATTCGTCAAAACTAGCGATTTCATTGCCCATAAAGTTGAGCTTCTTACCTGGGTGACCAAATTGATAAGCGAATAAGTTACGGAGCAAGGCAAACTTGATGTCATAATTGCCCCACATCTTATTAATGATTGTCCCTTTACCATGAACAACTTCGTCATGGGAAAGTGGTAGCATAAAATTATCAGCATAAAAATAGTGCATGCTGAATGTGAGTTGGTTGTGATCATACTTTTTATAAATTGGATCCTTGCTGTAATACTTTAAGGTATCGTTCATCCAGCCTAGATCCCACTTGTAATCAAAGCCTAATCCACCATACTCTAATGGCCGAGTGACGCCACTAAAATCACTACTATCTTCGGCAATCATTATTAAACTAGGATGTTCATAATGGAGTTTGCCGTTTAAGCGTTTAATAAATTCGAGACCGCCCGTATTTTCACCGCGTTGTTTGTTACCATCCCAAAAGATGATATTACTGACCGCATCGATACGGATACCATCAAAGTGGAACCGTTCAACAAAGTAGTTGACTGCCGACATGAGAAAACTACGAACTGGATCTTTACCTAAATCAAACTGTGGTGATCCCCATTGACTAAAAGTATTGGCAGCATCACTATATTCGTACATATGCGAGCCATCAAATTCGAACAATCCATGGGCGTCAATCGCAAAGTGCACGACGACAAAATCAAGAATGACTCCGATGCCTGCTTGGTGCATGCGATCTACGAAACTCATGAGTTGGAACGGATTGCCATAGCGCGAATCAACACTAAAGAAACCAGTGGCCTGATAACCCCAACTGCCATCAAAAGGATATTGGGTAATCGGCATAATTTCGACGTGGGTGAAGCCATTATCTTTGACATAAGGAATGAGATAATCGGCGACTTCTTCATAAGAAATCTCACGACCATCAACTTTACCTTTCCAACTGCCTAAATGTAATTCATAAATACTCATAGGCTCGTCGAAACAGCGTGTCCGTTTGTCTAGATAGTCTTGATCATGGAAGATAAAATGACGAATATCAAATGTTCTAGAACAAGTGCCAGGTCTTTTCTCACTAAAAAACGCATATGGATCTGCTTTATCAACATACATCCCATGCGCATTTTTAAAATGGTACTTATAAGATTGGTAGTTTGTTACCCCGGGGACAAAGACTTCAAAAACACCGCGGTCATCAATTTTATTCATCAAATTAACACCTGGAAGCCATCCATTCCAGTCACCAATAACAGACACATCGCTAGCCAATGGTGCATAGAGTCGGAACATAACCCCACTAATCATCTCAGGGTTTTTAGGCTTGGGTCCGCGGGCAGATTTGTCACGTGGTTTTTCTACTTCTGTGAAATGGGCACCAAAGTATTGATAAGCATTTATACTTTGACCCGTTAAGAATTCATCGATAAAATTCATATAGCTCCTCCACTGCTTTTTATTATACGAGATTTTGCACTTCTTTTAAACATTTACATGTTAAAAAACAGGAGTTTGTGTAATAATTAAGGTGCAATTATTACCAAAAAGGAGTTTTCATAATGAGTAAAAAAATTATGGCCGTTAACGCTGGCAGTTCATCGGTCAAGTTTAAGTTGTTTGTCATGCCTGAAGAAAAGGTTATTTGTAGCGGAATGGCCGACCGCGTCGGCTGGGAAGATGCCCAATATAAGTT
>DATESM010000125.1:0-4519 GCA_035270805.1 Bacilli bacterium | reverse complement strand
GTTTATAACAATAATGGAAAATCTAAATTTAAATGATATTATCACAGTCAAGATAACGTCGCTCCGTGATTATGGGGCGCTTGTTTTAGCTGAAAATGGTCAAAAAGGACTTTTACATATATCTGAAATATCACCATTTTATGTTTCAAACATTAGCGATTTTGTTAAAGAAAACGATGACGTACGCGTCAAAGTAATAGAAATCGATAGTGACTCTGGTTTTTTCAAAGTATCGCTCAAACAACTTGTTCATAACCCTAAGCGGCAAAAACGCCACGCTCAATACGAACACATCGATGAAAATGAAATAGATTTTTCACCCCTAAAAGCGATGTTGCCACAATGGATTAAAAATGCAAAGGAGCAAACACATGATTAATCTAGATTTAACGAATCTTATTCACCCCCTTGACCTTCATCAATATAAGACCAAAGTCACACAAATTCACCAAATGATCGAAGGCAAAACTGGTAAAGGTAATGACTACCTTGGTTGGCTAGACTGGCCACTTCAATATGATAAAGAAGAGTTTGCCCTCATTAAGTCCTCAGCAAAATTTATTCGCGACAACTTTGATGTTCTTGTTGTAGCGGGGATTGGGGGATCTTATCTCGGGGCCCGCGCCGCAATTGAAGCCTTGCAAGGTTTATATCATAACAACAGTCTTGAAATCATCTTTTTAGGTCAAACACTCTCTCCTAACTACACACGGCAAGTGCTCGACTACTTAAGAGGAAAGAAATTTGCTATCAATGTCATTTCAAAAAGTGGAACAACAACAGAGACCAGTGTCGCTTTTCGTCTCATCAAAGACTTGCTAGAAACACAAGTTGGAAAAGAGAAGGCCCGTCAAGCCATTTTTGCCACGACAGATGCAAAGAGTGGTGCCTTACGTAAATTATCAACCCAAGAGGGCTATGTAACATTTAATCTGCCCGGCGATATCGGAGGACGCTACAGCGTGCTCACCGCCGTTGGTCTACTGCCAATAGCAGCAGCCGGTCTTGATGTCGACAGTTTAATGGCGGGGGCTTTAAAAGCCTACCACGACAGCTTGAACGACGATTTAATGAGCAACGTCTGTTATCAATATGCCGTGGCGCGTGATTATCTCTATCGCCACAACTTTGCCGTTGAAATGTTTGTTACTTATGAACCACAGTTTGCAATGATTAGTGAGTGGCTCAAACAACTCTATGGCGAAAGTGAAGGCAAAGAGAAAAAAGGACTTCTACCCGCCAGTGTCAATTTTTCAACCGATCTTCATAGTCTTGGTCAATTTGTTCAAGAAGGTTCCCAAGTCTTATTCGAAACCATTATCTTCGTCAAAACACCTGCTCAAGATATCGCCGTCCCACACGACGCACAAGATCTAGATGGGCTTAATTACCTTGAAGGAAAAAATCTCAGTTATGTGAATGAGCAAGCATTCAGAGCAACACTCGATGCCCACGTCAAAGAAGGAAACGTCCCTAACATCATTCTCGAATTAGATAAGCTAGATGCCTTCACCCTCGGTTACCTTTTCTACTTCTTTATGCGCTCAGTTGCGATGAGTGGCTATTTACTCGACATTAATCCTTTCAATCAACCTGGTGTCGAAGTCTATAAACGTAATATGTTTAAACGTCTTGGAAAGCCTGGTTATTAGAACTATTTATATATAAATAAATATTGAAAAATTAGCACATTTATCATTGACTATCAAATACTACAATGATATATTTATAAAGCATATAGCGGCGGTCCCGGATGTTTAGCTCAGCTGGGAGAGCATCGCCTTTACACGGCGGAGGTCGGGGGTTCAAGCCCCTCAACATCCACCACTTTGTATGCACTACTTACCAATGGAGGAGTAGCGAAGTGGCCAAACGCGGCTGACTGTAAATCAGTTCCTTCGGGTTCGGTGGTTCAAATCCGCCCTCCTCCACCACTTCTTTGGGGCATAGCCAAGCGGTAAGGCAACAGACTTTGACTCTGTCATCTCCCTAGTTCGAATCTAGGTGCCCCAGCCATTACATCTCCCGTTAGCTCAGTTGGTAGAGCACTTGACTTTTAATCAAGGGGTCACAAGTTCGAATCTTGTACGGGAGACCATCGCCCAGATGGCGGAATAGGTAGACGCACAGGACTTAAAATCCTGCGGTGGCGACACCGTGCCGGTTCAAGTCCGGCTCCGGGCACCAACTCAAATAAGAAAAGCATCTATGATGCTTTTTTTAATTATCATATGATTTTTAATCCTTCTCCCGTAGTGGTATAATCTATACGAAAAGAGGTCAGTTATGGACATTGAAGAACTCATCAAAGAAAAAATAGACATTATCCGTCCTTATATCAATCGTCATGGTGGCGACATTGAATTTGACCACTTTGAAGATGGTTATGTTTTCGTCAAGATGGGTGGAGCTTGTAATGGCTGTGCCTTTGTTGATACCACGCTCGAATATGGCGTTGAAGAACTCTTAATGGAAGAAGTTCCTGGTGTTGTAGGCGTCATCCTCATTGAATAATTAAACAAACATTAGAAAAGCGACAGATTCAACTCTGTCGCTTTTTAATTACGCTTTAAATCAAACTTGGATTAACGATTTCCTGCGCTCTAAAGTAATCCGCGAGTAAATCTCTAACAAAGACATTCTCGAGGGTTGACTGTGGGAAGTAACTGAGATTAGAGTTATTTTCACTAATAAAGTTAATCGTTACAAGTGTGTAATACTCATTAGCATCGATGTAATCGAGGCCATCTCTATAGGTGTATTCATTACCCGACATCACGGCCGAGACAACACTACCTAAGACGTCTTCAACGACTACGACTGTGTTATCAAAGGGGAGTGTTTTGTAGATATCACCATACGTAATCGTACCGGCAATAAGTTCATCACGAATGCCGCCTGTATTATGAACTGCGACATCAGCGACAAAGTCCTCACTTGCAGCCTCTAACATCACTTTTGTGGCAAGACGGGCAATTTGTGTCTTACTCATACTCGCACTCAGTTCACCAACAACTTCATTTTTAATGAGATTAATATCCCCTTCATAACGAGCATAAATTTCCGCAATAGTTGGTTCTTCTTCGTAGTTAGCTAAGGCCTGATCAACAAGTTGATATTCATTAATAACAACCTCTTTGCCTGTAACAGAGAGATTGACATGCATGACTTGTTTTCCATTCCCATTTGATTGAAGAACAGGCACACCATTAATGAGTTCATTGTGCTTTTGGTGAAAGTGGCCCGAGAAAACAACATCAACATAAGGATCTTTACCTTCGGGTTCAAGAATAGGTCCATATTCACTAGAGCGTGTGTATCCGGTCAATGAATCATGGGTTAATAAGACGATAAGTTGAGCGCCATCTTTACGAAGGGCATTGGCTTCTTCAATAATATAGTCTGTCACAGGTTCAAAAGAATAATCACCAACCGCACTAGCGATAATTGAACTTTCAAGCCCACTGCCGATTGTGCCGATGATACCGACTTTGACACCGTTTCTCTTCACCATCACCGAAGGCGCATCAACAATATTTTCGGCGAGTTCGCCGCTATCGCGATTGATAATGTTGGCACCAAGAAAAGGATAGTCCGCAAGTGTCTTATTTTCTTCAATGACAGTGTCATACCAATCAAATTCGTGATTACCAAGGGTCGTAGCGGCCCAATCAAGACTATTTAACATTTCAACAAGGACACGGCCTCGTGTGATATTGCTATCAGCCGTTCCTTGCCACATATCACCTGCGTCCATATTAATTGTTCCACCCGGATTAGCGGCAGCTTGCGCTTTTAAATAGCTGGCAATCTTGTGAATTCCATACTCTGGTGTTGTCCCTTCAAGTGGATGAATTGCGCCATGAAAATCGTTAAGAACAAAAAGATCGAGCGTCACTTCTTGGGCAACAGGTCCACAGCCAGCAATAAAGGCAGCGAGCGTTATGAGACTAAAAAATTTATTTACTTTCATCATATACTCCTTATAGCAAAATGTTTTCTTCGCGATTTGTCATAATGTAACCTTCGCGATTTTGAACATCAACTCTATTATAAGCGTACCTTGTTCGATCTGGTTTAACAAATAATCCGCCTGCTTCCTCGACTATAATTTGTCCTGGGGCGATGTCCCACTCTTTAGTGCCAGCACTAAAACGATAAGATAACTCAGCTTTTCCTTCGGCAATTAAGCAGGCTTTAAGACTGGCACCAATCGTGACTTGACGAGCAATTTTATCGGCATGTTTTGCAATCACATCTTTTTCGGATTGACGGAGATGATAGCGACTCGTGACAACCGTTAAGTCGCTTGTTTTGTCATTAACGTGAATTTGTGTGACTTGATTATTCTCAAGTTTGAAAGCACCACCATGTTTAGTCGCGTAATAAATCACATTCTTAACTGGTGCTAAAATGAGTCCCATCACGATTTCTCCTTTATAAGAAAGGGCGATGTTGACAGTAAATTCGCCATCACGACCCACGAAATCTTTCGTCCCATCAATTGGGTCGATAATCC
>DATESM010000124.1:0-6144 GCA_035270805.1 Bacilli bacterium | reverse complement strand
AACACCCCAACGGCGTCTAGTTGCACGTAGTGAGTGACTACGATTGTTACCACTTAAAGGACCTTTTCCGGTGACTGGGCAATATCTTGACATATAAATTCCTCCCTTACTCTCTTGTAATCTTTAAGAGTTTATCATAGCCGACATTTATTTGCAATAAATTAGTTACAATTTTACACGTGGAAACTTGGCTTGAAATTCCTCTTTGGAAATTACATTTTTTGCTCGTTCGAGTGTCTTGGTTAATAAGATGTTTTTGGGGTCTAAAACCAGGTAGCGGGCATCGCCTTGATCAGTATAAAATAGAAGCGTTTTATGTTTGTTTGTATAAGGAATATCAATGTAGAGGATACTAGAAAAATTATAAGTGAGACGCGCTTGTCCTTTTAGGTGAACAATATGACTCTTATGAATTTCGTAACTATTATAGCGAACACCAACATAAATAAAAAGGGTGAAACCAATCGTCCAAGCACCCAGTGATAGATAGTGATAGAGTGTAGGTGGCCAGACAAATCCAATCGGAAAATAGGTGACAATCACGATCAGCAGATAGATGATTACATAAGGAATAATTGTTCGGGCTTTACGGGGTCTTAGTTTCATATGAGAATTATAGCAAAAAAGGTGAAATAATTCGTCTATAATTCCCTTTTTTTAATTCATTTACACTTCTTTATATGTTAATATAAACATATTGAATAGGAGATTATATTTTGCGTTTATTTACTCTTTTACCCGACAATTTCTTTTCTATCTTAGCGAGTAAAAATAAAGACATTTACGCCGAAGCATTACTTGTCCTTTATCATTCTCTTGAAACCGATGAACTCGCCATTAAGAAAAGTGACTTTATTCGCACTTTGCGTGATAAATATCGCGACATCATTCTCGCACTTGACCTGAGTGAAGAAGAAGAAGTTAATGATGAAGATACTTCAGAATTAACAAGCGAAGATTTACCAACAAAGGCTGCTTTTGTTGTGCGGCGACTTGAAGAATGTGGATGGATTGACATTGAAATGGATCCCGCGAACTTCGAAGAATATCTCGCCCTACCTAGCTATACAATTCTGTTCTTAAATTTACTGGACGAACTAACAAGTGAAGATAGTGGAGAATACATCTCTCTTGTTCACTCAACTTATACTGAACTTAGAAGCGAGGATGAGGAACGTGATGAATTTTTGTATGCCACACTCATTCGTGCTTACGAATCAACGCGTAAATTGAAAACAGAATTAGTCACACTTGGTCATAGTATTAGAATCTTTCAAAATCGCCTCGGTCGTGTTTTTTCAACAAATTCAATTCTAGCTGACTATTTTGATCAATACAAATCCCGTGTTTCCGATCGCTACTATCATCCATTGAAAACATTTGATAGTGTTGCAAAGTTTAAGCGGCCGATTATTTCTATCTTGCAAAATTGGCTTCATGATGAAGAAGTGCGCTCACAATTAGTGATGCAATCTGTAATGTGGACACGCAACATTAATAAACTCGAGGCCGAAAAAGACATTATCACCAAGATTAATTATATTTGTGATATGTATGAAACTCTTGATGAAATGATTGCCCAAATTGATACAAAGCATCAAGAATATACCAAGGCTAGTGCCAGCAAAATTTTATATTTAAATAACTCAGACAAAACGGTTAAAGGCCATCTGGATAACATTTTTAAACACTATGCTGAAATGGTGCAAAGTGACGATAATATGAGACCCTTATTTAATGGCATGCGCGAAGCAGTTAATATGTCACATCAGGGCTACATCACGCCAGACTCTGTCACACTCCCTATTTTACGTAAGTATAAACTTGAAGGTGCACCGCTTGAAGTTTATGATTTTGATGATGTGTCTGAAATGTTAATGGAAGGGTTCCTTGATGGAACTAGAAATATATTTACCGATAAACGCGTCTTTGAATTTATGGAGTTAGCATTTGCCGATGGTCATGAATTAAAGATTGAAGATATCCCCCTCCCAGATTTTGACGCCTTTATACTCCTGATTTTAGCAACCATCAAAACTAACGATGAAAAGTGCTTTTATGAGGTTCAATCAAATGAAGGACATGTCATCAATTATGGCTATCGTCTGCCAAAATTAACGTTTATGAGAAAGGAACTAGAAGCATAATGTTTGAAGAAGATGTATTAAAACTGTCACGGGCTGATCAAGATCAGTTTGCCCGCGTCATCAATAGCTTATTATTAAGTTCATTTTGTGTTCGAGACTATTTTGACCGGAGAGAGAAAACGATAAAAATTAACAGTCAATTTCGCTTCATTGAACGACATTTTGATTTGATTGGTTCCTACCTTGCCTACAGTGGTTGGCGGTTAGAAAAAGATTTACTAGCCGGCGTTTTCTATATTATTAATGAGTATGAAGATAATCGTATTCGTTTTGATCGCGAAGTTTCCCTTGTCCTTTTTGTTCTCCGTTTGATATACGAGACAGAAAAAAGTGAATCTAGCCAAACAAGTGAATCAGTTTACCTCACGACACCACTTGTCCTAAAAGTGATGTATGAACGAAGTATTTCTCTTCCCAACAAGAAGATTAATGGGCGGATGATTGGCCGTGCACTCAAGGTCTTGTCTGACCATAATATTGTGACAAAAGTAAGTGGAAGCTATGATGAAGGTAATGCAACTTTCTATTTGCTCCCCTCTATCTTATATGCCGTTGATCAACAAAAAATTGTTGCGATTAGTGAAGCGCTTGATAAGTTAAATGGTTCTTCACTAAGTAGTGAGGAGGAGGGCGAATGAGAACACTAAAAAAAGTCAAAATCATTAACTGGCACTATTTTTGGAATGAGACCATTAATATTGAACCGATCGTCTTTCTCACAGGACTTAATGCGAGTGGAAAGTCGACACTGATCGATGCGCTACAATTAATTTTATTGGGCGACACGACTGGCCGTTTCTTTAATAAAGCCGCGATGGAAAAGTCTAATCGGACACTTAAAGGTTACTTACGTGGTGAACTTGGTGATACGCTTGAAGGTGGTTTTAACTATCTGCGTAACGGACGCTTTTCTAGTTATATTGCCCTAGAATTTTTTGATGATGTTCATCAAGATTCATTTACACTAGGTTGTGTATTTGATGTTTATGAAGATGGAAGTGAAGAACATCGTTTTTTCCACCTCAAGGATAAGATTCCTAATAATGAATTCATTGTTGATAAAGTTCCGATGGAATATAAAGCTCTCAATCAATACTTTAGTGATAACTACCCTAATCGTTTTAAATTTTTTGATAGCAATCGTCAATACCAAGAAACGATCAAGCGCGAATTTGGTGGTCTAAAAGATAAATATTTTTCGCTCTTTAAAAAAGCGGTCAGTTTTACACCGATTACCGACATTACAACTTTTATTACTGAATATGTTTGTGATCCACAAAAAAACATTGATATTGTCCCCATGCAAGATAATATTCTTCAATACAAAAAACTAGAAGAAGAAGCCTTAGTCATGAAAAGACGTGTTGAACGACTTGAAGAGATTGCTAATACATATCGCATGTATGATGATCATCGCAAAAATATGCGATTGTTTGAATATATTATTGAAAAAGCAACCTATCAAAACGATAAAAACCGACTTGACTCTTACTATTCTCAAGTTAAAAAAGCCAAAGATCGCCTGTTAGAAATAGATGTTGATCTCAGTGAAGTAGAGGCTAATATTGCTGAATTAAATCGTCGTAAAATGCGATTGATTCAAGATAGTGCTACGAGTGATACTTTCCGTATCACCGATGAACTTCGTGAACAAGAAAAGACAACAAAAGAAAAGATCCTCCAACTTGAGCAAAGTCAAATGCAAATCGCTAGTAATCTCGAAGGTTATGTTGGTAATTTCATTGCGACTAGCCAACAAATTTCCGATCTTTTCCATCAATTTGATTTAAGCAAAATTGATGAGAATATTCGTTATGAGCTTGAAGATTTAAATGACGCGAGTGAAAAGGTTTTATCGTCCTCACTAGAGCTACGCGATACCAAACTTCACGATTTAAAATCTGTTAATACCAATGACTTGAACGAATGGCGTGATAAATTATCGATTTTCAAACAACGACTTAGTGCGATGGCAGTATCTCTTACCCGGTTGATGCAAGCAGCGGAACGTGAAGTTGTGATGCTGCGCCAACAAGAAATGGACCTCCAACATGGGGGTAAACCCTATGAACGTAGTCTTACCCAAATTAGGACAGAATTACAAAATCTATTATCGACGCGCCATGGTCGGACGATTAAAGTCGACTTTTTTGCCGATTTAATTGATATCAAAAACGACAAATGGACTAATGCAATCGAAGGGATTATGTCTTCGCAACGCTTTAATATGTTTGTTGATGGCGAATACTATCTGGAAGCTTATGAGATTTTAAAGGGGCTTTTAGAGAAATACCGCTACTACGGAACTACACTGGTTGATCAAGAGCGTATTATCGAACGTAATTATCGCCCAGATAAGAACTCGCTAGCAGAAGAAATTCTCACCGATCATCATGGCGCTGAAGCCTATGTGAATTTCCTCGTCGGCCGTCTACAAAAGTGCAAGACACCACAAGAAGCACGTAACTCGGGAAATGGGATTACGCCCGAATGTGATATTTATCGTAGTTTTTCGCTCGGACGGCTCAATCCTCGCCTCTATACGCCTGCCTTTTTTGGCCGCGAAATTGAACAAGCAACCATCAATGCTAAAAAGGCTGAAATCGCAGCTTTTAATAAGACTAATGCGCTGTATCGCCAATTATTTGAAGTTGTCAGTGGCGCGAACCGTCTAGAAATTATTAACTCAAATGAAATTATCAATACAAATAATATGATTGTCGCTCTCCGTGACCTCTCACCACTTAAATCAACGCTTGAATATGTGCAAATTGAACTCAAAAAACATGATTTAAGCCAGTTGGAAGGTTTACAAAAGAGAATTGCCCTTGTTGAAGAAGACATTAAGGGTTTAGAGGCTGAACGCTCCACGCTTTTTGAAGAAAAAGGTAAGCTAAAGACAACAATTGATAGTCTCAGTCATGAACGAATTCCTGAAGCCCTCGCCATTGTCAAAGAGCGTGAGGCCAAATTACAAGATGGCTTTGATATTTTCTTTGTTGATGAAGAAGCGGAACCACACTTTGCAGCATTATTGCAAGAAGGAAAGAGTCCGCTTGACATTAACACAGAATATCGCGTCAAGTTTGGTCATGCCCAATACCTTGTTAATAATATCTTCACGCAACTCAATAAGTTAAGAAAAGAATACGTCCTTGACTATCGACTCACGTATGATACCAATATCGCTGACAATGCAATCTATGATGACGAATTAAGCGATATGAAAGAGGTCAAACTCCCAGCCTACGAATCTAAAATACATGATGCCTATCAAAAAGCTGTCAAACAGTTTAAAAATGACTTTATCTCAAAACTACGAGGGGCGATAGAAACCGTTGAAGATCAGATTGATGAACTCAACCATGCCCTTAGTGCATCTACATTTGGCAATGACTCCTACCGTTTCACGGTTAAACCTAGTAGTATCTACCGTCCTTATTACGATATGATTAAGGATGATTTACTACTGAAAGTTGGTGAAGATGATAGCGAATTCTTGACTAAATATGATGAAGTCATGAAAAATCTCTTCGCCCAAATTGTCCTTGCTGGTGAGGGTGATAAAAATGCGCAAGTCCTCTCTAATGTTGAAAAATTCACTGATTATCGTAATTACTTGGATTTTGATCTTATCGTTAAAGATAAGGGTGGAAATGAACAACGGCTTTCGAAGATGTTGAAGAAGAAGTCTGGTGGAGAGACACAAACCCCATTCTATATTTCAGTCCTCGCCTCCTTTGCCCAACTCTATCGTGTGCATGAAAGTGGCGAACTCTCCAATAGTGCTCGGATTATTATCTTTGATGAAGCCTTCTCGAAAATGGATGGGGGACGGATCAAGGAATCGATTAAATTACTACGGAAGTTTGGCCTCCAAGCTATTCTCAGTGCCCCGAGCGATAAAGTGGCAGATATTTCTGAACTGGTTGATGAAACGCTTGTTGTCCTTCGTGGTCGTAATGCCTCCCATGTCCATTTATATGCCAAAGAAGAC
>DATESM010000123.1:0-7775 GCA_035270805.1 Bacilli bacterium | reverse complement strand
GGTCAAACCGGCAATAAAAATTACATAGAAAATAATCGCGGCAATCCAGTTGATTTTCTCCGCCATAATATAGCCTAGATACTTTTTGTAAATTTTTCGTGCAACGATACCTAACCACAGTAAATCAATGACTAAGAACACCGCAAACGCGACACCAAAGAATTTTAAGAAATCGACCATAATGTTAATCCTCTTTATTTCATTGTTTTTCGAGTAAACTCTTTTTTCTAGCAATTATATTTTATCACACTGGCAAGTGATATTAATATAAGGAAGTATGATAGAGACTTAACTCAGACTAATATAAATTTTATTATAAGTATTGATATAAACACAACAACAACGCTTTAGTGGAATAGAGTGATGTTCCCTCCGTTTGAAAAAAAGGCTAATTATGATAAAATACTGACATGAAAAATAAACCAGATGCTATTTTAACCGTAGCTAAACAAGCGGATATTTCACTCATTTTAGATGCAATGGAGCGCCTAAACAAGGAATTTCCAAGCCACTTCTTCGTCCCCTCAACGCCTGAAGAATTAAGCTATGTTATTCGGGATAAAAAGGGCTTTGTTCTCCTTCTTTTTATAGAGGAAATGCTGGCTGGAGGCATTATTGTTATGTATCCAGATGAGAAGATTCACTACTTGTCTAATCATGACTATCAACAATGCGCAATCATCGATTCGATTTTCTTAGATCCGAAATTTCGCGGACAAGGTGTGGCGTCACGTTTGATGAAAGGTGCCCTTGCTCGCTTAAATTCAATCCCTTTTGTTTACGCCAGTGTTGCCCTTGATAATCATCCCTCACAAAAACTTTTTTTCCGGCATGACTTTAAAATTTATGAACAGAAAAAACTTTACAATGACTATGACCGCTATGTTTTGTTACTAGAAAGGGCTTCCCCACATGTTATATAAAACGATTAACTTATCATCAATTGCCCGCAACTACGCTTTGTCAGTTAAAAAAACAAACAAGATTGTCTTTCCCGTCATCAAGTCAAACGCCTATGGGTGTGGTCTAAAAGAGGTTGTCAAAACATTAAATAGCCAATTTGATATCCCACTTTTTTGTGTTTCTTCGCTTGATGAAGCCCGGGCTTTTTTACGCCTTAAAACAAACCGTGATGTCCTAGTGTTTGAAACCCCGCGTGAACGACTGGTCGATCATCCACATATTGTCTATTCATTAAATAGTCCCAAAGAAATAAAGAGTCTTTCACACTTAAAACAACCACGCGTCCATGTTCAAATCGATTTAGGACACAACCGCAGTACGATCAAATCAAAAAGTCAACTTGATGAAGTACTAAAACTTTGTGAGGCCAGTGGTGTTGTAGTCGATGGGATTTATGGGCATCTTCGGAGTCACAACGAACCAGAAGCCGTCGAAAAAATCAAAGCATTATTTCCCTACTATAATGTCAAATACAAGCATTTATCATCGTCAGAAACTTATTTACTTGATGTTGGAAACGCGATCCGTATTGGTTCTAATCTATATGGGGATGGACTTGACGCTGAGTTTGAGCAAGTGATCGAACTCTACACTTATGCTTCACGGATTATTCATGCTCACAAGGGTGATACATTTGGTTATTATCCTGGGTTTACCGCGACCGAATCATGCCTTTTAGCGGAACTACCAATTGGCTATGCTGTTGGCTTTTTAAGAAATTACAGTGGCAGCATGCTCTATTGTAATCAACACCTCTATCCCGTCGTTGGGGCAGTGTCAATGAATTCACTCCTCGTTAAAATTGATCGTTATATACCCAAAAAGGCCAAGTTCTACTTGACCTCTAAAGATTATCCTCTAACGTATTTCGCACAAAATAACAGCCTATATAATCCTGAAATGTTGCTGCTTTTCCATCCAGAAAAAATTAACTACATCCATGATTAAACCAGTGATTTAATTTTACCAATGAGTTCGAGGAGAAAGTTGAGCGTGATATCTTGACTATCAAGCAATGGATTATATTCGACAATATCACTGGAAGATACCTCAAACTCACGAAAGAGATAATCGACGATGGCGCGGACATCGTCTTTTTTAAAGCCCTTTTCAACTGGGACTGAAACACCTGGAATAATTGTCGGGTCAAGCGAATCTAAATCAATCGAAACATGAAGCTTGGAAATTTTATCGTTAAAGTAAAGTTTAACTTCCTCAAGTGCTGCCTTTAGACCAATACGCTTAATATAGGTGTAGTTGAAATACTTGATATTTAGTTTCTCAATCGTCGCTTGTTCGGCTACATCTAAATCACGTACACCAAAAATAACCACGTGTTCCTTTTTTACCTTGATTTTGTCTTGGTGAAGATAGACGAGACTTTCTTCACCTTCACCAATAAGCGATGCAAGAATCATCCCATGAATATTTCCACTTTCGCTCGTAACATCTGTGTTCATATCACCATGAGCATCAACCCAAATGACACCCAAATTGTCTTCAATCGTTGCTACCGCTGAAATCGAACCAAGCGCAACACTATGATCTCCCCCAATCACGAGAGGGAACTGTCCAGCTCTATAAATAGAAGCGGTCGCAGTCGCTAAAAGATTATTAGTGGCAATAACAGTTGCGAGGTTTTTTAAGTTAGGGTCTTTTTCTTCATCCTTTAAAACGACTTCTGGCAGGAGAATATAGTTTTCAATCCTCGCTAGAATATGGTCAGCACCATATTGTATGCCTTCTGCATTAGCGCCGTAATGGAGAGGAATAAGAATGGGTCTGACTTGACGCTTATTCATAAGGGTGTCCTTCTTTCTTCAAATATGCCATCATTTTATCGACACTAGGCCGATAAATATAACGGGTAAATGCTTTAGAAATTTCTTTACTTGCCGTCCTAAAAAAGAGGGAGGGAGAATTACTTAAACAATAGTAATCAACACCTTCAGTTTGCGCAATTGGGGCCTCAAGATATGTAAACTTGGTCCCATAAATAGCGCGCCCTTGATGGGCAGCAGCATCGATTATTAAGCAGCCCTTTTTCACAAGTGCAAGTTGTTCTTTGCTGATAATGTTGACATGCGGCTCATCAACTTGAATGCCGTTGATAATCACATCATATTCGTCAATTGTTGCGTAAAATTCATTCATCGTTTTCCGGTAGAACATACGAATACGAGGGTTAAAATGCGCGATGGCTTTGTAGGCTCCTTGGGCGACATTTCCGGCTGAAAGAATAGCAACTTTCGTCCGACTGGTTGGCATAAGACCATAAGCCATTAAGGCGTGATAGGTCGAACTAAAGCCGGCAATCACACTATTTTGATAGACAAAGTTTCGCGGGATATAATCTAAATCATAGACACGATCTCGATAAAATAATAGCGGTGTAATATTGTCTAAATCGACAATTTTTATATCACGAGGGATACATTCATTTTCATAGAAGCTGCGCCCTGATCCATAAGGATGGGTCCAGCCAATGATAGTCTGCCCTCTTCTTAAGTATTGATAATCGTTCGATTGCAGTAGTTTGAGCGAGAAAATAAAGTCACAGTTTTGAAATATCTCTTTCCGATTCATCACTTTAGCGCCTGCTTTTAAAT
Organism: Bacilli bacterium; assembly: GCA_035270805.1. Lineage (GTDB taxonomy): Bacteria > Bacillota_I > Bacilli_A > RFN20 > CAG-826 > DATESG01. Next base: position 4,203 of record DATESM010000123.1, on the reverse strand, counting down.
AAGCTTCATCGCTGATTCCCATTTCACGACCAAATCCACTTTCAATGGCGATATTGTTTTCTAGTTCCTTGATATCCTTGGGGAGTAGTGCAACCCTCCGTTCGCCTGGATAATCAGGTTTAATAAATCCTATTGTATGTACCATTCATTTCCTCCTTTGAATTATGTGTAAAAAACATAAATAATTATAGCAAAAAAAGCCTCTTTTTCCAAATTCGAGGCTTTCATGAACATGTAGTAAAGTGTGAAAGATGCTTAAACAAGCTTCGCTCTCAAGCGTGAAGAGACAAAATCGACACTCATCACCATGAGAATAACCGCGACTAAAATTGTCCCCAAAAGTTCCCAACTCCACATCGTTGAAGCAATAGTCAAGATGCTACCAATTCCGCCGGCAGAAACCAAACCAAGAATACTGGCGGCCCGAACATTGATGTCGAGACGATAGAGGGTAATCGAAGAAAAATCAGGCAGGATATTTGGGATGATACCATATCTAATCTTTTGCCACACATTCGCGCCCACAGAGTCAAGATTCATGTCGACTACTAAAAATTCACTGCCTCCTTTCAGTGTACTTTAAGCTTATCGCTAACAAAGTTTGCCAATCTATCATTGAAGAAAAAAGCCTAAGCATTGCCAGGCTTAGACTCTAATTTTTACTACTTCTCCGTCTTTATCAACAATATGTACTAAATCAAAGTGACCATTTACCTTAATGAATTTTACCAAAGCTTTGTAGCCAACTTTTATTGTATGGTGTAGGGCATCATAATCAAAGTCACTCGCTGCATCCTTCTTAATTATACGTTTCCAAATGAACTTTGATTTTAATAATGCCGTGGGAAAGAAAAGACGTATGGGATGCTTCAAGTCTTTTGAGATAACAAGAATTTTCATTACTCAACAGTGATGACGATACGGTCCCCATCGTTACTATCAATCGTCACCAATTCTCCAATCACGCCTTGGTCTACTAATTCAATAATTTGTTTTAAATCAACACCTTCGAGACTCTTACCGTTAATTTCTGGCATTTTTGACCCTGATTCAAGCCATATTTTGACAAGGGCTAGTGGCAGATTAACGCGTATTTTGTCACCATCTGCACTATCAACCATGACCTTGATCATCATCTTATTCATATCTTTTCGCTCGGTAGGCGCGACGACTTCCGTCCGTGTTTTTTCTTTGCCGAGAAGTTCGTCAAGACTGACACCAAGGATGTCTGATAATTCGCTTAACAGTGTGATATCTGGTAAAGAGATGTCGTTTTCCCATTTGCTGACAGCCTGAGCGGAGATGCCAATTTTATCGCCTATATCTTCTTGTCTGAGTCCTTTAGCTTTTCTTAGTCTTGCAAAGCGTTGTCCAAAAGTTTCTTTCATGTGTGTTCCTCCTTTATTAGACATCTTCATTAAACACGGATTAGCGCAAATAATTAAGCGCCTAACTGGCGAGTTGCTAACGTATTAGTTGTATTTTCACTCAACCATTAGTTGTATTGTATACGTCGTTAAATAACATATCAAAATAAAAAAGACCTCTATGCCTGATTATAAGACATGTGAGGTCAAGTTAGGCCGGCCGGAAATGACCGGCTTTTATGTTGGTTTGAAGAGTTTTATCATTTTTTCAGAATATGGTAAAAGTGATTCGAGTGGTTCGATATTTATGTTAGTGATGACATAGGTAAGATACTTTTGCACATCAAGACCATTGATCACAGCGGATCTAATCATTGAAAAGAGAACGGTAGTGTAGCGAGCACCAGCATAAGAACCAGAAGTTTGAAATACCTTACGTTGTACAACAAATGGTTTAACAGCGCGTTCCGCGCGATTATTTGTTAGTTCGAGATAAGGATGTTCGAGAAAACTAAGTAAGTCCTTCCAGTTTTTGATCGCATAGTTAACCGCGGAGGCAAGACTTGAGGAAGGTTTAGGGTGAAGAGAATCTAGTTTTGCTCTGAGTTTGTTAATAATCGGAAGGGAGCGGGTTTTTCTTATTTCAAGAATTAAACGTTTGTCTTTTTGTTTAAAGATATCTTTTTCGATGTCAAAAAGGATTGAAATCAAATTTAACACTTGATAGGCTTCGGAACTAGCGCGTTGCTTTTGATCAAGTGATTTGACAATATCCGCGAAAGGACGACGAACATGGGCCCAGCACTTTTGGAGTGTGATACCCTTGTTGGTTGCAGCCAGTTTGTCGTAACCAGGATAATCATCACAGACAAGGTAACCCTCATAATGAGTAAGCCAGGAACTAATCGGGTCGATTTTACGTGTTTCATGGAATTCATAGAGTTGCATTTGCTTGCGTTCGAAGAAGCTGGGGGAGAAGACATAGACATACGACTTCTTGCGCGATACATCACTGGATTTAGAGACGACAAGCGTGGTTTCGTCAGCGTGAATGACTTTGGTTTCGTTGTGCAGTAGATCTTCTTTCATCTTGTGGAAGATAGGCGAAAGAAGCGTCGCGGTTTTAGCCATGTAATCAGCCATATTAGATTTAGAGATTGGGAGACCAAGCGTTTGATTAAAGTGCGTTTGCAGGTGATGAAAAGGAATGCCAAGTTCGTACTTGTGATAAGCAATATAGCTAGCAAAAGAGGGGGTTAAAATCGAGCCAGGAAAAACTTCATGAGCAAGCGGATAATAGAGTTTGTGGTCGGTTTTGTTACAAAGTGGGCATTTTTTCGTCCGTTTAATGAGTTTGATAACTTTAATTTCACTAGTAATGGCTTCCACTTGGTAGCGGCATTTCTTTGAAGTAAAAACAAGCGAACTATGACACGTTGGACAATCGTGTTCATCCGCATCAATAAAGCGCGTTTCCGTGACGAGACGCTCAAAATCAACTTTGTCAAATATCGAGCGGCGTGGTGCCTTAGTGAGAGGATTAGAAACTTTACTTTCTTTGATTACGGCTTCAGGCTCGTTAATCATGATGTTTATTTTTTCAGTTTTAGGAACAAAACGACGGATTCTTTCAACTTGATGTTTTTCTTTTACAAGTAGCAACTCTAAAAGAACTTTTTGATGAGCAAGGTTTAACTCAAAGAGTTCAAGACGAATCGCCTCATACTCTTTGATACTCTTTTTGCTCTCACGTTCGAGTTTTTTGTTTTCATTTTCAAGTTTTTTGTTTTCGCTTTTTAGGTTCTTACTCTCGTTTTTAAGTATATTACTTTCATTTTTGAGTTTGTTACTCTCTTGTTCGAGTTCAGCGATGCGTTTAAGGGCTTGTTCTAAATTCATGAATATAGTGTAACAAAAAAGGTTTAATTATTATATATAATAATTAAAAATATATTGGACGACAAAAAAAGATGAATTTCTTCATCCTTAGTGTGTTTTTAATAGTAGTCATAGTGTTTGATTTCTTTGGGACGGTTTTCAACAACAGAGAGACCTTTGAAGAGCCAATCGAGTTGCCGTTTATCAATCTCGATATTTTCACCAATCTGAGGCCATTTAAAGCGTCCGCCTTCGATCTTGTTTTGGAGCAACCAATCCCCATATTCGTTTTCGTAGTAGATTTTAACGGTCTTTTGATTTTTCGAACAAAAGATGAAAACCGAATGGATGATTTCAATCGGGGTAAAGTTAAGGGCAACAAGCAGTTGAATCTTCTTAATGCCCATCTTCATGGATGTCGGCCCTGAATAAAGATGGATTTTGTTTATTTTAGTGAAGTTGACCATATAATCTCTCTAAAATTGTCATGGCTTGCTCGAGTGAGGTCGTGATTTTAATGTCCTTATATTCAAAGACAACGAGGGAATGATCGAAGCGAGTGAAGTGGCGGGACTTGTTATCAATTTCAGAAGGCGACAGTAGATTCATCGTCACATCTTCATTGGAAATTTGACCTGGTGTCTCTAGATTAGGGTCGATACGAATGAATCTTCCATCAATGTTGTTATAGGCATTGACCCAATCATTCAAGGCTGTACGACCTAGATTGTTTTGTAAAGCGAATTGTCGAACTGAAAGTCCCGAGCGTTTCCAACGTTTTACCCATTCAAGTCTTTCGATGTCTGTTTGATATTTTTTCATAGTTACTCCTTATGGAAGAAGTATAGAAAACTAATAACTGATTATGAATAATGTTATTTAACGACGTGTACAAAGAAAAGTTGAAAATGTGTGATGAGCATCTCAACAAAGGGATCTCTTTATCGCATCTTTCGGA
>DATESM010000122.1:0-3615 GCA_035270805.1 Bacilli bacterium | reverse complement strand
AGTTAAGTGGTATAACAGATCCATGGTAAGGATCCGTTGCTAGTTCGATTCTGGCAGGGGGCACCATTTTAATGAAATTCACCCAATGTAATGGGTGTTTTTTTATTTGAGGAACGAAAAAAAGATGACGTCATATGACTGGTATTGTTATAATAGTAATTGTAGGAGAGTACAATGATATTTTTTATTGATGCGCAAGATTGGATCACTATCATTTCAATGATGATTGCTTTTATTGGGATACTGTTGTCCCTCTATGTTTCGTTGCGCTCCGAACCTATCCACACAAAAATAAAAGTCACCTATTTTCAACGTGAAGAAAAATCAAAAATACTCGTTATCAATACAGGTAATAGCAATTTTTTAATCCACGCCGTTGGTGTAAAACTAGATGATAAGTACTTTATTGTGCCAGAAATTGTTTTGTCTAAACGTTATCGTTTGCCCGTGTATGATCAAAACAATAAAGTGATTATGACAAATAAGTCAAAATATAAGATGGTTAGTGAACCTGGTGATGTTGTCACTATTGATACGAATAACATTCAACTTGAGCAGCTATTAGCCCAAAATGCGAAGTTATTTATCGTGATTAATTCGAAAATCAAGTACTTGAAAAAAGCAAACATTCAAAAAGATTTTACGTTTGAAAACAAAAATAATAAGGCGATTGCGGATAAACGCTTGGAGAGCCTTATACAAATGAGCAAAAGTGAAGCAAAGTACTACATATAAAACATAATTCTTGCAATTGACAACATGTGTGATATTATATGTTTGTAGTTTACTACACTATATCTGTTACTCGTAAAAGAGTGGGAACTTCCCACTCTTTGTATTTATTAGGAGGTATATGAATATTGAGAGAGTAAAAATAATGTTAGAGGAACTTTTGAAACAGGAAGAACTCGCACTCTACGACCTAAAATTTGAAAAAGAGGGTCAAGATCATTATCTGCGAGTGTTCGTTGATAAAGATGAGGGAAAAGTCACTTTGGATGAGATTGTCGCCGTCAGCGAGAAAATAAGTCTCGCACTTGATGAAGATGAATCGATTAAAGATGGCTATATCCTTGATGTCAGTAGTGCGGGGGCAGAAAAACTGATTCAGATGGCAAACATTGAACGCCATAACGGCAAGTATATTAAGATTAAACTTAATGCTCCTATTAAAGGCCAAGATTCATATACTGGCACACTCCTAAGTGTGGATGAGAAGTCACTCACACTACAAATTAATCTAAAGGGCCGCATCACTAAGGTGGTTTTAGATAAAGATAATATTACACAGATTAATCAAGCTATTAAATTTTAAGAGGAAAAGGAAAAATGGCAAGACAAAAAAAGTTAACAAAACAAGAACAATTCGACAATATGCTCGCTCAATTTAGAGAAGTGGCAGACAAGCGTAATCTACGCGAAGAAACTGTGCTTGAAACATTTGAGGTTTCATACCAAAAGGCGATTGCAAAACGCCATGGTGGTGAAGGCGTTAATGTTAAAGTCAGTCTCAATCGGATTGCTTGTGAATTCGATGTTTATATTTATAAGACAGTAGTTGAAAACGAAGAAGCTATCAATGATGATGCACTTGAAATGTCACTTGAAGCTGCTCGTGAATTTGACGAGAACGCCAAGGTGGGTGAAGATGTCGTTATCTTCCATGATTATTTAAGTAATCTTTCGGCCGAAATTGGTCGGCACGGCTATCAAAACTTCTTACAACGTCTCGTCGAACTAGAAAAAGAACAATTGTTCGAAATCTATAAAGACAAGATTGGTGAAATGATTTTAGGAACGATTGAAACAGCAAAAAACAATCGGACCACCTATGCAAACATTGGTCAAACAAGTGTGCCACTTGATGATAAACAGCTCATCAACGGCGAACGTTTCCAAGATGGACAGTTAGTGCCATTCTATGTCGTTGATGTTGTCAGCGACCCTAAAGGTGCAAAAATCATCCTTTCACGGACCGACAATGGTTTTGTTAAGGGGTTATTAACCAAGGAAGTCCATGAAATTTATGATGGTACTGTCGTTATCCACGATATTGTTAGAGAACCAGGCGAAAGATGTAAAATTGCCGTTTCCGCTCGCGATGAAAACGTTGATCCTGTTGGCGCATGTATTGGGCCAGGTGGTCAAAGAATTCAAAAAGTTAGTGCGGAACTTGGTCCTAGTGGCAAGAAGGAAAAAATTGATATTATTCCTTTCAGCCATAACACGGGACTATATATTATTGAAGCATTTAGACCTGCTGTTCCCATCGGCGTCGCGGTCGATGAAGAAAATAAATCTGCACGTGTTGTCTTCGAAATGGGTGAAAAAGGTAAAGCACTTGGTCAAAAAGGTGCTAATGTCCGTTTAGCCAAAAAACTCACCGGCTATGATCTTGTGATCATGGAACTCGATGAAGCTAACCAAGCTGGTGTCGTTTATAAAAACAAAGAACAATTAGTGTTTGAACAAAACTTATTTGACCAAGAAAAGGCTTGGCAAACAATTAGAGACAAGCAACTCGAACAACTCGACAATATGGAAGCTGTTGTGGCCGAGGTTGAAGATGAACCTATCTTAGCAGAGGAACAAACCGCTGAACCTGTTCTCGTCGAGGAAAGCGCTCCTGAAGTGACAGTTGAAGTCAAACCAATTGCCGTCCCAGAAGTCAAAGCAGTTGAACAAGCTCCACAAATTGAAAAAGTCAAAACAACCATTTCTCTTGCGGAACTAGAAAAAGAACTTGAAGAAGAAAAAGCTCGTCCGGTCCAACAACAAAGACGCTATAAACCTCGGAAAAACAAAGAGGAAGAAGAAGTCACTGTTGTGACAACTGAAGGGCCAAAAATGCAAATTTACACTGAAGAAGAACTTCGTGAACTTGAAGCCCAACAACATGAAGAACCTGAAGCAGCTGTGTTTGATGACATCGACTTTGAAGCCTTTGATGAATACTACGACGAATAGAGGATAAATGATGAAAAAGCCAATTTTACGTCGCTGTGTTGCGACCAATGAACAGTATGAGAAAAAAGATCTCATCCGGATTGTTAAGACGAATGATGGTCAAGTGTTTGTTGATCCAAGCGGTAAAATGAATGGGCGGGGGGCATATTTAGCCAAGAGCAAAGATGCCATCAAACTTGCACGTAAAAAGCAAAGCCTTGCCCGTGCGCTTGAAATCACCATTCCTGAGGAAATCTATCAGGAAATAGAAAGAATCGTCGATGAATCAAGCCCTCGATAATTTCTTAGGACTCGTACGACCCAGTGGCAAATTAACCTTCGGCTTTGATAGTTTAAAAAAAATCAAAGCCGAAAGGGTCAAATTAATTGTTGTTATCTCTAGTGCGAGCGAAAAAACAAAATTGGCAATTGACGAGTATGCCAGCTTCAATCATATTGAAGTCATTGCGATTGCACCGACCAGTGTACCGCGTCTCGTTGATGGAAAAAATCTTGCTGTATTTAGCGTGCTTGACGCCAATATGGCAAGTAAGATAAAAAAACTAGTGAAAGAAGGTGATACTTATGAGTAATTTAAAACGAATAAGCAATACCACTTCCAAAAAAGCAGTTGGACCTGTCGCTCGACTCGAGGGCAAGACCTTATGC